>JBOHCP010000142.1:0-9576 GCA_050698875.1 Streptosporangiaceae bacterium
ATCCTGCCCTGTCCTGCTGCCCGCTGCGGAGGACGCTCGCCCGCCTTCCCTGCCCGGGCGAGCAGGGATGGTCGCCACTCGGGTTGCGGACCTGGCCTGGCCGGCCGGGCGGGGCCAGGGGAAGAACGGCCGGACGGCGCTGACCGCCGCCGGGGCCGGGAAGATCCGTACCGGGGACCTGGTGGTGTTCTGCAAGCCGGTGGCCGTCGCGCCGGCGGTGGTCCGCCGGGACGGGCGGGTGCAGGCGGCCGGGCACCCGGCTGACCACGTCCGCCTTGGCGTGGCCGAAGACCGGCTGGAAGCCCTGACCGGGATGGGTGATCGATCAGATCGCTGCAGCCGCGGGGCTGACAGGCATGGTGAAGGGCAAGGCGCGGCGGGCGATGACACCCGCGCTGGCGATCCGGCTGACCCTGCTGATGACGATCATGCCTGATGCTGACTACGCCGAGCTGGCGGCCGCGCTGCTCGGGGACCTGGCAGCGGTGCCCTGGCAGCGCCGGTATCAGGTGCCGACCGCGACCGTGGCCAGCACGTGGCGCAAGGCGCTGGGATGCGAGCCGCCAGAGCGGCTGCGGGACCTGACGCTAGCCGGCATCGACGCCGAGCACCGCGAGCGGGACTACCGGGCCGTCATGGTGGGTGACCCCCGTCCGGCGCCGCCGCGGGCGGCAGCCGGGACAAGGGCGAGGCCGAGCAGGTGCTCCTGGACAAGGCGCTGGACGACTACCCGCACCTGTTCACCGGCGACCGCATCTGGATCATGGATCGGAACTTCCCCGGCGCGCTGAGGATCAAGCGCATGCTGGCCACCGGCACCCACCTGCTGATCCGCGTCAAAGCGACATCCCGCTCAGGCGGACCGGGGAGTTCCTGCCAGACGGCTCACGGTAGCGGGAGACGGGGAAGCCGATGACGTCGCCGACGGCGTAGATCGAGGGCACAGCGGTCTGGAAGAACTCGCCCACCTTGATCCGGCCGCGGTCATCGGCCATCAGACCCGCGGCCTCCAGGTTGAGCTCAGCGGTCACGCCCTGCCGCCCGGCCGAGTACATGACCGTGTCGGCCGGGATGCGCTTGCCGCTCGCGAGCAGGGCAATCGCGCGTCTGGCTGCCGCGCCACCGCCGCCACGGTCTCGCCGAACCGGAACGTGACGGCCAGGTCGCGCAGGTGGTACTTGAGCGCCTCGACCACCTCAAGGTCGCAGAACTCCAGCATCCGCTCGCGCTGCTCGACCACGGTTACCTTGGTGGCGAGGGCGGCGAACATCGAAGCGTACTCGATACCGATCACGCCCGCCCCGGCCACGACCATCGACCTCGGCACGCCCTCCAGCAGCAGGATGCCGTCCGAGTCGACGACGGTGCGCTCGTCGAACTCGACGCTCGCTGGCCGCGCAGGCCGGGTGCCCGTAGCCATGATGACTTTCTCGGCGCTGACGCCGCTGCTGCGGCCGGAGGCGTCGGCAACCTCAACGGTCGTCGAGCTCACGAAGCGCGCCGTGCCGGTCAGGATCGTGACCCGGTTGCGAGTGAGCTGACTTCGCACGACGTCGTTCTCCCGGCTCACGACGTGGCGGGTGCGAGCGGTGAGGTCGCCGATGGTGATGTCGTCCTTGACCCGGTAGCTCTGCCCGTACATCTCGCGCTGGTCGAGCCCGGTGAGGTAGAGCACGGCCTCGCGCAGCGTCTTCGACGGGATGGTGCCGGTGTTGAGGCACACGCCGCCCAGCATGTCTGGCCCTAGGCGCGCCCGACGCGGACGAGCAACTGCTGTCGTAGGCAGCCGTGATGGCAGCGGCGCTGAGTCGAGCGGACGGGACCGACGGCGGCGCTTGACCGCGGCGAACGACGGCACCGAAGCTGGTAATCATGTTCGAGCGCTTCACCGACAAGGCGCGACGTGTCCTCGTGCTCGCGCAGGAGGAAGCCAGTCAGCTCGGTCACGGCCATATCGGCACCGAGCACTTCCTGCTTGGCCTGCTGCACGAGGGTGACGGCGTGGCCGCGAGAGCGCTGGCGTCACTCGGCATCGGCCTGCGGCCGGCCAGGGACCTGCTCGAGGCGGACGCCGGCCCAGGGCTCCGCCAGTCGGCGCATATTCCGTTCACGCCCGAGGCGAAGCGAACTCTGGAGTTCTCGCTGCGTGAGGCGCTGCACCTCGGCCACGACTACATCGGCACCGAGCACATCCTGCTCGCGCTGGTCCGCGACTCCGCGACCCGCGCCGCGCGGATGCTGACCGAGTTGGGCGCCACGCCACAGGCTGTGCGGCAGCGCGTGCTCGAGATCGTTCCCGCGCGAGGCGCTGGCCAGGCTCAGCGGACCGCGTCCAGCGCTGGCCGGGTCCTAGCGCGCGGCGACCCGTGGGCGGGCTACGGCGCGCTCAGCTCCCGGCTCGCCGCGCTCGAGCGATGGGTAGGCCTGGTGCCGGATCTGGCCGACCTGGACGAGCAGATCGCGCAGGTGCACCGGGACATCGAGGCCGCGATCGACGCGCGGGAGTTCAGGAGCGCGGAAGCGCTGAGCGACTCCGAGCACGAGCTGATCGCCGAGCGGGACCGGCGATCCCGGCAGCGCCGGGCGGGACCCGCGCTGGCAGACCAGGTCGCGCGGCTACAGGCCGAGGTGGACCGGCTGCAGGAGGCGCTACGCCGCCACGGCATCGACCCGGGAGGCGACGCCTAGCCCACCACCCGCTCCCGCCAGGCCCGCGCTCCCGCCAGGCCCGCGCCTTGTCGGGCCCGCGCCTTGTCGGGCCCGCGCCTTGTCGGGCCCGCGCTCTTGTCGGGCGAGCGCGACTGTCGTTACAGCCAGCTGAGTCGGGCGCCGGTCAGCTCTTCGCGGGCCGGAGCCGTGCCGAGCTGCCCGGCCTTGACCTGGTCCAGCATGGTAGTCACGGCGCGCTGCACGTCAGGCACGGCACCGCGGAGACTCTCGGCATCGGCCGCCAGCGTCTCGTCCACGTCGATGCCCGCCCGGTCGAGCAGTCCCTCGAGGTCGGAGAGCTGCTTGCCCACCCAGCGGACGGGGTCGGCGGACAGCTCGGCATCGAACGTCCGCCCGCGCGGCTCCCAGTCCTGCATCCTCGGGTGGTGATGTGCGCGGTTCAGGCTGCCAGACGGCCCGTTGACGGTCTCCAGCAGGTCCGCTCGCCACAGGGGCGCGCCGATGCTGATCGGCCGTGCCGAGTAGATCGATCCCGTCAGCTCCCCCGGCTCGAGCAACCGGACCTCCAGGCGCACGCCGTGCTCCGCGCCCTCCTGGCCCTCCTTCTGGACCGGATCAAGGAAGTAGAGATCGCCGATGACGACGCCGATCCGGTCAAACCCGAATAGCTGCAGCATGAACCCCTCCGCGGTGCGAATCGCCCTGCCGTCATCTTCGCTGCCGCGGCGCCGTCACGCCAGAGTGCTCGATCCAGGACGGTTAGCGGTCGCGCGGATCAGGCCGGTCCAGGTTCCAGTGCCGGATGACGGTGGGGAGCCATACCTCCGGCTTGTCGGGATCCTCCGGGAACATGCGCCGCAGCACCATGCGGCTGATGACCCGCTGCTGGCCGTCCTGGTCGCCATAGAGCAGGTCGATCGTCACCAGTTCGCCGTCCTTGGCGGCCCCGACGGCCTCGCCGAACTGCGGGTCATTGCCGTCCCGGAACGCGGCTTCCCAGAAACCGACGTCATCCGGGGCGATGGCGAGGTCCAGGCCCTGAGTGCGGAAGTCGCCCGGGTCGGGGCGCTGGTGAGTGAGTTCCCGGCCGGGCATGAACCGCCACCCGTGGATGAACGAAATGCCCTGCCCGGCGTTGCGCAGGGACATCGCCAGGTACACGACACTGGCGCGGTCGTCGAACTCGACAGCGCCCCGGCCCCCGTCCAGCCGGATGTACTTGCCCTCCTGGAAGAAGATCTTCTGTACCGGGTCGGTAAGCCGGGACGGGATGAGCATCGGCCGCATCTGGACCAGCAGCGCCTCCTGGGCCACCTTTGCCGATCGGTTCGCCGACCGCACCGAGGCGAACGTCGCGACGGCCAGCACGAGCGTGCCGCCGGCGGTCGCGAGCGAGGAGAAAGTGTCCCAGCCGGGCATGTGATTCAGGCTACGGCAACCGGTCAGCCGGCCCGCGCGCCACGCATCCGGCTCTGGCCGGAGCGGCGCGCGGTTGCTAGGCTGGTGACCAGCGAGTTAACGCTGAATGTCTAGTTGGCGCTGGTCATCCTGATGATCAGCGCCCTTGCGTCTTGAGGTTATGCAGTGGCATCTGGCGCGCGTGAGTTCGTGCTCTCTGACGCGGCCGGAGCCGGCTCAGACGTCCTGCGGACCCTGGCCGCCGCCGGTCCCGACAGCGTCGCCTGGGCGAACGGCGGGCCAGTGCGCACCCGCCGCCGCAGCTGGCTGGACACCTTCGACTGGCGGCTGTACCGGGCGGGGCTGACTCTCGAGCAGGTCACCTACGGCGGCCGGACCGATCTCGTGCTGACCGGCCGGGACGGCGGCGCGGTGGCCGCCGAGCAGCTGGCGACCGGAGCCAGGCAGGGCTGGCCGCGGCTGGCCGCCGAGCTGCCCGCCGGGCCACTGCGGGCAGCGCTGGAGCCGGTCACCGGCATCCGCGCGCTATCACCCGTCGCCCGCGCGATCAGCAAGGTGGGTGAGCTGACCGCGCTGAACAGCGACGCCAAGACCGTCGCGAGGCTGGCCGTCGACCGGATGGCGGTGACCTTCCCGGCGCGCGCGTCCGTGCCGCCGCGGCTGACGCTCGCGCCCGTGCGCGGATACCAGGCGCAGGCCGACAATGTCGGCCTGGCCATCGGCAGGCTGCCCGGCATCACGGCGGGTCAGGGCTCAGCCCTGGAAGCCGCGCTGGCCGCGGCCGGCGGCCGTCCCGGCGACGTGCCCGGCAAGCCGTCCGCCGTGCGGCTCACGGCCTGGATGCCCGCCGGCCGGGCGATGACTGTCATCCTGACCGCTTTGCTGGACTCGATGGAAGCCAACCTGCCCGGCACCGTCAGGGACATCGACACCGAGTTCCTGCACGACCTGCGCGTCGCCGTGCGCTGGACCCGCTCCGCGCTCAAGCTCTGCGGGGACGCGCTGCCGGACGGCCTCGCGGCCGAGTACGCGGCGCAGTTCCGCTGGCTTGGCGACCTGACGACGCCGACCAGGGATCTGGACGTGTTCCTGCTGGGTTACCCCGCCATGGCGGCCGGGCTCGTCGGTGCGGACGCGGACGACCTGATCCCGTTCCGCGATCATCTGACCCGCTCCCGGGCGGTCGCTTACCGCCGGTTGCTGACTGGCCTGCGGTCGGCGCGGTTTGCCAGGCTGCGGTCGGGCTGGCGGGCCGCGCTTGCCGAGGGGCGGTCAGCGCGGCGGCCGACGGTGGCGCAGCTCGCCGACGCCAAGATCGCCGCGGCTCACCGCAAGGCGCTGCGGGTCGGCGGCGGGATCACGCCCAGCTCACCGCCGCAGAGCCTGCACGATCTGCGGAAGCGGTGCAAGGAACTGCGGTACCTTGTCGAGATGTTCGGCTCGCTGCACGACCCGGCACAGCGGTGGCAGGCGGTGCGCGAGCTGAAATCCCTGCAGGACTGCCTCGGCGAATTTCAGGACGCGGAGGTGCAGCGAGCCGAGGTTCGCGCCTTCGCCGCGCAGATGATGGCAGAGCGCAGCGCGCCAGCGGAGACGCTGCTGGCCATGGGCGAGATAGCGGCCAGCCTCGCGGTCGGGCAGGCCAGGGCCAGGGCTCAGTTCGACGGCCGCTTCACCGACTTCGCCGGGCCGGCGAGCCGGCGCAGGATGGCGGGGCTAGCGCTGACGGCCAGCAAGACCAGGACGGCACCGGCCCGGACGGTCGCGACGTGAAGATCCTCGCCACGTACAACATCAAGGGTGGCGTCGGCAAGACTGCCACGGCCGTGAACCTGAGCCACCTCGCGGCCAGGGACCGCTACCGGGTCCTGCTGTGGGATCTGGACCCGCAGGGCGCGGCCAGCTTCCTGCTGCGGATCAAGCCACGCGTCAAGGGCGGCGGCAAGGCGCTGATCCGCGGTCAGCGGTCGATTGACGACGCGATCAAGGGCACCGATTTCGCCGGGCTCGACCTGCTGCCCGCCGACTTCACCTACCGCAACCTGGACCTGGTGCTCGACTCATCGAAACAGCCGGCGAAGCGGCTGGCCAGCCTGCTGGCGCCGCTGAGCGGTGAGTACGACGTCATCGTGCTGGACTGCCCGCCGAGCATCTCGCTGCTGTCGGAGAGCGTGCTGCACGCGGCCCACCTGCTGCTGGTGCCGCTGATCCCGACCACGCTGTCGGTCCGCACGCTGGACCAGCTCACCGGCTTCGTCGCCGGGTTCAACGGGCACCAGCCCGAAATCCTGGCGTTCTTCTCGATGCTGGATCGGCGCAAGCGGCTGCACACCCAGATCGTGGCGGACCTGCCCGCGCAGCGGCCCGACATCGCCACGACCGCCATCCCGGCGCTCTCGCTGATCGAGCAGATGTCGGTGCGCCGCGCGCCGGTCACGGCGTTCGCGCCGCGGACTGCCGCCGCCAGGCAGTACCGCGAGCTGTGGCGCGAGACCAGGCAGCGCGCGGGCTTGCCGAGCCCGCGCGGCTAGGGCACGAGCACGATCTTGCCGCGCGTGTGTCCCTGATCCAGGAGCCGGTAGGCGGCGCGCACCCGGCCAAGCGGGAACGTGGCCGCGATCGGCACCTCCAGTTGTCCGGCCGCGACCAGACCGGCGAGCTCGGTCAGCACGCTGGCGCTCGCCCCGGCTGCGTTTCCCTCCGCCTTGACCCCGTATTCCTGCACGGCGGCGAAGTCGGCGATGGTGTCGATCCGGTCCGGGCTGATGCCGAGGTCAAGCGCCAGCCGTACGTAGCCAGCGCCGACGGTGTCGATGAGCGCGGCGGCCGTCGGCGCGGCGGCGCGAATGCGGTCGGCGACGCCGTCCCCGTACGTCACCGGGATGACGCCCTTGGACCGCAGCCAGTCGTGGTGGGTCTCCCCCGCGAGGCCGACGACCTCGGCCCCGGCGAGCCGGGCGAGCTGGACGGCGATCGAGCCGACCCCGCCGGCGGCGCCCGCCACCACGACGGCATCGCCGGCCGCCAGCGAGACCGACCGGACCGCCGCGTAGGCGGTACACCCGGCGACGTACAGCGCCCCGGCCACCTCCCACGGCACGCTGGCCGGCCTGCTGGTCAGGTGGCCGGCCGCTGCCAGCACGTACTCCGCGTGGCTCGAGCGGTCGTCGGTGTAGCCGATGACCTCGGCACCCGTCGCGAATGCGGTCACGCCGGGACCCGCCGCTGTCACGACCCCGGCGAAGTCACTGCCCTGCCCTGACGGGAATGTGGCCGGCCAGCGAGAATGCAGCAGGCCCGCCCTGATCTTGGCCTCGCCTGGGTTGATGCCGGCCGCCCTGACGGCCGCCAGCACCTGGCCCGGTCCGGGCTCGGGCACCGGCACCTCGACGACATTGAGCACGTCCACCCCGCCATACGCAGCGAACCGCACCGCCTTCATGACCGCTCCTCCCGCGCCCGGACCCACGAACATTCTGAACTAGGATCTGCAGGTGCACATCGTTGGCTTGGTGCTTCACCCCAAGCGCGACTCCGCCGAGGCGGTAACGGCCGTGCTGGGCTGGGCGCTGCGGCGGAGCATCCAGGTCCTTGGCATCGAGAGTGAGATCCGCCGGCTGAACTGCGCGGCGACCGCCGTCACCGACACCGAGCTCGGCAGCCGCTGCGACCTGGTGGTGAGCCTCGGCGGGGACGGCACGATGCTGCGCGCCATGCGGCTGACCGACCGGCAGCGTGCGTCAGTGCTCGGGGTCAATCTCGGCAAACTGGGATTCCTGGCCGAGATCGACGTGCCCGAGCTCGCTGGCGCGCTTTCGGCCGTGGATTCCGGCGAGTACACCATCGAGCCGCGGCTCGCGGTCGATGCGACGGTAGGCGGGCGCGTCCTCACGGCCTTCAACGACGTCGCGCTCGTGCGGTTTCCCGGCCAGCCGACCGCGAAAGTGGCTGTGCTGGCGAGTGGGCACCCGTTCGTCAGCTACGCGGCGGACGCCCTCGTGGTGGCGACTCCGACGGGCTCCACCGCTTACAGCTTCTCGGCCGGCGGCCCGATCGTCAGCCCGACGGTGGAGGGCCTGCTGGTCACCCCGGCTGCGCCCCACTCGGCCTACAACAGGGGCCTGGTGCTGTCTGTCAACGACAGCCTGGCACTGGAGTTGCTGCCGGACAGCGGCGACCTGGCGGTGGAAGTCGACGGTCAACTCGCCGCCCAGGTCAGCCCGGGCACCCGGATAGAACTGCAGCCGCGGCCCGGCGCGGCGCGCGTGGTCAGGTTCGGCCGCACCACGTTCTACGAGCGGGCCAGGCGCAAGCTGCGGCTGACCGACTCGCCGGAAATCCTGGTGGACTAGCGCCAGTCGCGGCCGCTGGCCTCGAGGAAGATCCGCGCGGACGCCGAGCCGCGGCGCGCGGCACTGACCAAGACCGCGGGATCGCCGGTGAACTCGCAGGCGACGTACTGCGTGACCGAGTCGTCGTCCGCTGGCACCGACGGCGTGCCGCGGATTATCGAGGCCTCGTAGTCTGCCAGCCGAAGCAGGTACTCCCCGCGGTCATCGGCTCGCTCGCCGAGTCTGGCGCCGACCGACAGCGTGACGCCCAGCTTCAACGGCCCGATCCGCTCGGCTGCCGCGCGCGCCGTCTCGCCGGGCCGGCGGGTCACGGCGGGGAAGCCCCACGCGCCCACCAGTTCGTCTGCCGGATCATCGGGGCGCCGCGTCACGAGAAACTCGCCGACCCGGTTGCGGATAACAACGGCGACCGATTCCTTGACCTGTTTCATCACTGGTGACAGTAATGGCTGCGCGGCAGGCAGAATAGTCGCCATGGCTCGGCAGCGGGAGCGGGGCAGCGCGCCGGTCCGCAGGCTCGGCCAGCCGGATGCGATCGAGCTGCTCGCCGACCCGGACCGGCCCCGGGCGTGGACCCTGCTGGTGGGCAGCACGCCGCAGTCCTACGTCGACCTGGATGACCCGGAGTATCTCGAGTTCGAGTACATGCGCCGGATCGGCCATGTGCTCGACCTTGCCGCGCCCGCGGGCGCGCCGCTTCGCGTGCTGCACCTGGGCGGCGGCGCGCTGAGCCTGGCCCGCTACGTCGCCGCCACCCGGCCCGGATCGGCGCAGCTCGCCGTCGATGACGATGGGGACCTGGCGGGGCTGGTGCGAGAGCGGCTGCCGCTGCGGCGGCGAGGGCAGCGCGCGACAGGCCGGATCAGGGTCCGGGTCGGCGATGCCCGCGACGTCCTCCGCGGGCTGCCGGACGCCTCGTTCGACGTGCTGATCGCCGACGTGTTCTCCGCAGCTCGCACGCCGGCGCACCTTATCTCCGTCGAGTTCACCGCGCAGGCTCGCCAGGTGCTGGCACCCGACGGCCTGTTCACGGCGAACATCGGTGACGGCGCGCCGCTCGCGCACACCCGCGGCCGGGTCGCGACCGCGCGGGCGGTGTTCCGCGACGCTTGCCTGATCGCCGACGCTGCCGTGC
>JBOHCP010000143.1:0-9565 GCA_050698875.1 Streptosporangiaceae bacterium
CGATCGCCCCGTGCCACACCGCCGTGAAGGCGCTGCCGAGCAGCCCGCTGCCGTCCAGCACGGTCAGCACGAAGACGACGATCGCCGCTGCCGCGCCCGGTAGCACCGCGAACCGCCACGGCCGGGACCGGGCCCAGCGCAGCGCCCGGCTGTGCCGGCTCCGGACCAGCGCTCCGGTTCCCGCCACGGCCCAGAACGCCACGATCCCCATGGAGATGGCGGCGGCCCACTCGAGCCGGAAGCTCAGCAGGTGGAACGCCAGGTGCGTGAGCAGATCCGCACCCGCGACCACGACGCCGGTGGCGCCGGCCAGCTTCCATGGCGCTTCGGACAGCGCCGCACCGGAGACCGCGATCTCCTCACGGCGGTTCAGATTGGCTTGATACGTGCTGGGCGGTGCAGACATGTGCATGCTCCTGCGTGCGACGTCCCGATGGATTTAAGATATATCTCTATCGTGGCCTTGACAAGATATATCGCTTCAGCGACACCGCCGGCGTTGCGACCGTCGCGGCGAGCGTGCTTCCCTGGTATCCCCTCAGCAAACCCGGCATATCGACTGTCAGCTGGGTATCTACGTCAGGGTGCGGTCAGTGGCCAGGCCGCAGCGCGGAATAGGTGATCCCCAGGGTTCATTCAGCTACCACCCAGGTGGGTGATGCTTACTGAACCTGTCGGCGGATGAGCGGCTGTGCGCGGCCGGACGCGGCCGCCGCAATCGCGCATAGGCTGACATGGCACTGGCAGAGGGTGATCGACATGGACGAGCAGAACGGCGGCGGCCAGCCCGGGTTCTGGGAGGCGTGGACTGAGTCAACGAGCCAGTCCGGGCCGACCGGCCCCGCGGAGCCGAAGGGGGCCGCCGAGGGACAGCCCGCCGACGTCGGCTATCAGGCGGCGACCGGCGCAACGCCGCCTGAGCCGCCCGCGGCGCCTGACCAGTCAGCGGCGTTTACCCAGCCCGGCTTCGGCCAGCCACCCGGCGGCTACGGTTACCAGGCAGGCGGGGGCCAAGGTCCGCCACCCGGCGGCTACGGCGGGTCCGGCGGCCACGGGGGCGGCTACGGCATGCCGCCGGGCTATGGCGGTCCGCCGCGCAGGCGCCGGGGCCTCGCCACGGTGATCACCTACCTGGCGGTGGCCGCGCTGGCAGCGACCGCGGGCGGCCTGGTGGTCTCCTTCGCCGACTCTGGCAGCAGCCAGCCCGGCGCATCGACGGGGGCGGGGTCGGGGAACAACGGCGGCGGCTTCAACTTCCCGAACAACAACGGCGGCGGCAGCGGCAACGGGCCGGGCAACGGCAGTCCCGCCAGCATCAGCAGCGCGACGGTGCAGAAGGTCAAGAACGCCGTGCTGCCCGGCGTCGTCGTGATCAACAGCAGCCTGCAGTTTGACGGCAACGGCGCGGCGGCCGCCGGAACCGGAATGATCATCAGCAAGTCCGGTCTCGTGCTGACCAACAACCACGTCATCAACGGCACGACGGGCCTGACCGCGACGGTCGTCGCTACCGGCCACAGATACCCGGCCAAGTGGCTCGGCTACGACAAGACGTCCGACATCGCGGTGATCCAGATCGAGGACGCGCCCGGACTCAGCACTGTTCCGATCGGTGACTCCTCGACCGTCAAGCTGGGCGATGACGTGATCGGCATGGGCAACGCCGGGGGCACCGGGAGCATCCAGGCGGTGCCAGGAACCATCACCGGCCTCGACCAGAGCATCACCGCGAGCGATGAGGGCAGCGGCGCGGCGCCCGAACGTCTGACGAACATGCTGCAGACGAACGCGGACATCGTCTCGGGCGACTCGGGCGGCCCGCTGGCCAGCACCGCCGGCAAGGTCATCGGCATGGACACCGCGGCCAGCACCAATAGCTTCGCGAACCAGCAGAACGTCGGGTTCGCGATCCCGATGAACCGCGCCCTCACCATCGCCCACCAGATCATCGCCGGGCAGTCTGGCTCGGGCGTGCAGATCGGCGCGTCGGGCTTCGTGGGCGTGCTCGTGGCGGGCGAGAGCGAAGGCGGCCAGAGCACCGAGACGAGCCCGCAGGCCCAGCTGCAGCAGCAGGAGCAGGCGGACCAGCAGACGGGAGGCGGCCAGTTCGGCAACGGCACCCCGCAAACCGGCTGCGTGCCGAACGGCTCCAACCCCGGTGTCCCGGCCAGCATCGCGCCGGTTTCCTCGGGAACTCTGGTGCTCGGCACGATCTGCGGAGCCCCGGCGGCCCAGGCTGGCATGGTTCCTGGTGACGTGATCACCAGCGTGGCCGGCAAGCGAGTCTCCTCGCCGGCGTCGCTGACCGGCATCCTGCAGGGCGTGCACGGCGGGTCGGCAGTCCCGATCACCTGGGTCACGCCATCCGACCAGACGATGAGCCGCACGCTCACCGTGGGCACCGCACCACCCGAGTAGCGCTCCGCGCGAATAGCCTGTGCACGAGGCTGGCGGGGCGGGGGCGCATTCGGGGCGCCCCCGCCCCCGCCTCGCGCGGGCGGCGCGGTCAGCCGGGCCGAAGCCAGCCGAGCATCGCCAGCTCGCACTGCTCGATCTGAGCCAGCGCGACGTGCTCGCCCTGGGTATGGGCCAGCTGGGGATCGCCTGGCCCGTAATTCACCGCTGGGATGCCGAGGGCGTCGAACCTGGCCACGTCGGTCCAGCCAAGCTTGGCTCGCGGCTGCCCGCCTATCGCCGCCACGAACGACGCCGCAGCCGGCCGGGACAATCCCGGACGGGCACCGCCGGCCACGTCCGTCACCCGGACATCGAAACCGGCGAATACCTCCCGCATGTGCGCGGCCGCCTGATCAGCGGACAGATCCGGGGCGAACCGGTAGTTCACGCTCACCACGCACTCATCCGGGATCACGTTCCCGGCTACTCCGCCGCCGATGCCGACCGCGTTCAGCCCCTCGTGATAGGCCAGCCCGTCCACCTCCGGCTGCCGTGGCTGGTAACCGCGGAGCACGTCGAGGACGCCGCCGGCCGCGTGAATGGCGTTGCGGCCGAGCCACGACCGCGCGCTGTGCGCCCGCTCGCCGCGGACGATCACGTCGGCTCGCAGCGTGCCCTGGCAGCCGCCCTCGACCACCGTGCCGGTCGGCTCGAGCAGCACCGCGAAGTCGGCCGTCAGCAAGCCCGGGCTCGACCGGCTTAGCCGCAGCAGCCCGTTGCGCTCCGCCTCGACCTCTTCGCAGTCGTAGCAGACGTAGGTCACATCCCGCGCCGCGCGAGTCAGCTGCGCCGCCAGCCGCAGCTGCACCGCCACCCCGGCCTTCATGTCGCAGCTGCCGCAGCCGTACAGCACGCCGTCGGCCAGCCGGGACGGCAGGTTTCCGTGCACCGGCACGGTGTCCAGATGCCCGGCAAGCACCACTCGCTCCGGCCGCCCGAACTGCGTCCGCGCCACGATGGCATTCCCGTCGCGGTTCACGGTCAGGTGCGGCAGCGCTGCCAGCGCCGCCGCGACAGCATCAGCCAGCGGCCCCTCGGCCCCGCTGACCGACGGAATGTCGACGAGCTGCGCGGTGAGCGCGGGGCCGGATCTGGACAGATCGAGTTCCACTGCGGCAGCTTAGCTCCGGCGCCCGCCGCCCTGGAGACTGCGCGCCGCCGTCGTCAGCGCCTGCGTGATGACCGCGACCGCGGGCCGGCCCGCCGACGACGCCCTCGCTACCGCGTACAGGTCCCTGGCCGGGCCCCCGCCGGGCAGGTCTCGCACCACCACTCTGGTGTCGCCGCCGGCCAGCGTGAGCCGCGGCAGGATGGCGACGCCGATGCCGCGCGCCACCAGGCTGAGAATCGTGGCAAGCCCCTCGAACTGCGACGGGGCCTCGGCCACTCCGCCGACCGACGCGAGCACCTGATCCATCGCGCGCCGCGACGCCTCGCCGGCCGGGGTCGCGAGCCACGGCTCGTCCCGCAGCCGGAATAGCGAGACCGGCGCCCGCTCGTCGGCAGCCCAGTGCCTGCGGGGCAGCACCAGCGCGAGCGAGTCGGTCAGCAGCGGGTAGAGCCTGAGCCCCGGCTGGCCCGCGGCCAGCCCGCCGGTCCAGTCGTCCACGATCGCCACGTCCACCTGGCCAGCGCGGACCAGCTTGAGCACCTCGCCGCCTACCGTCTGGCGCAGCAGCAGACTCAGCCCCGGATGCGCACGCACCGCGCGGGTCAGCGTCGGCGCGAAGGCCACGGCCGCGGTCGGGAACGCGGAGATCGCCACCCGGCCGACCGGCTCAGGCGAAGCCAGATCTGCCTCGGCTGCCTCGATCCTGGCGAGAATCTCGGCGGCGTGCCCGGCCAGCCGCTGCCCTGCCTCGGTCAGCTCGGCCGTCCTCGCGGTCCGGTCGAGCAGCGCGGCACCGGCCTCCCGCTCCAGCGCGGTCAGCTGCTGGGAGACCGCCGATGGCGTGTAGCCGAGCGCGGCCGCGGTCGCGGTGATCGTGCCCTGCCCCGCGAACTCGAGCAGCACCCGGAGCCGGTGCACGTCCAGCATGGCTGTCAGCTTAAGCGACGCTTATTCTCAGCGTCAGACATGACCGGTATTACTGATGCTCGGCAGCCGAATCGGCTGGTCAGCGCCGTAGGGCAGGTACTGTCTTGGGTGTACCGCCCGCTTTCCCCCGCAGCGAGGAGCTTAGCCATGCCCTGGGCAGGCTCAGCAAGCCCGACCGAGACGACCCTCATCCTCCCGCCGCTCCCCGGAGCGACCGCCCGCGGATTGCCCGCCTCCCTCGCTCGCGGTCGCCGCAGCGTGCCGGTTTCTGCGACGCTGGCGGCCAACGAGGCAATGGCCAGCCGCCGCAGTCGCGGCGAGCCCGTGCTGCCGCTCGCGTTCGGCGAGTCCGGGCTGCCTGTGCACCCGGTCCTCGCCGCCGAACTGGCCAAGATGGCAGGCTGCGGCGCGTATGGCCCGGTGGCGGGCACGGAGCGGCTGCGCGCCGCCGCGGCCGGCTACTGGGCCCGCCGCTCGCTGCCCACCAGCCCGGCCGCCGTCGTGGCCGGACCCGGCAGCAAGGCGCTGCTGTTCGGCACGCTGCTAGCACTCGGCACCGACATCGCCGTGCCGCGCCCAAGCTGGGTGAGCTACGCCGCCCAGGCCGCGCTCGTGGGCACGGACCCGCACTTCGTGCCCGCCGTGCCGGGCGAGGGCGGCATCTGCGATCCGGCCGCCCTCCACGCCGCCGTCCGGGAGAGCTGGACGAGCGGACGGCGAATCGGAGCCGTGCTCGTTACCCTCCCGGACAATCCGACGGGCAGGCTTGCCTCCCCGGACGCGGTGCGCGAGCTGTGCGCGATCGCGGAGCGGCACGACCTCGTCATCATCAGCGACGAGATCTACCGGGACCTCGTGCACGACCCGGACACCCCGATCCTCAGCCCGGCAGAGGTCGCACCCCACCGCACCGTGGTCACCACCGCGCTGAGCAAGAACCTGTCCGTCGGCGGCTGGCGGATCGGCGTCGCGAGGATGCCGGACGGCGCCGTCGGCGCCGCGCTGCGGGACCGGCTGCTCGGCATCGCCAGCGAGATCTGGTCCGCGCCGGCCGGCCCGGTTCAGCACGCCGCCGCCCTCGCCCTGGACGAGCCGGCCGACCTCGCCGACCGGGTCGACCGCAGCCGGGCGCTGCACGCGGCGGTCTGCCAGGAGGCGGCGCGGTTGTGCCTGGCGGCCGGCCTGCAGGTGGCACCGCCGCAGGCAGCGTTCTATCTGTATCCCGACTTCGCCCCGCTGCGGTTCCGGCTGTCGGCCAGGTTCGGCGTCAGCACCGGTGCGGACCTTGCGGAGCTGCTGCTGCACCGATACGGCGCGGGCACCCTGCCCGGCAGTGCGTTCGGGGAGAGCGCGTCGTCGCTCCGGCTGCGGCTCGCGACCGGCCTGCTGTACGGGGAGACGCGCGAGCAGCGGGAGGCGGCCCTGGCCGCGTCCGAGCCACTCGCGCTGCCGTGGATCAGCGCCGCAATGACGAGGTTCGCGGACATCCTGGCCGACCTCGCTGCCTAGCTCATAAACCCCCTCGTAAGGGAACGGGCTCGCCGCGGGCGGGTGTCGCACGCACGTGCGCGGCCGCCCGCGGTGAGCCCATGGCCGCATGGGTTCTGTCAGGAAGCCGATCTGGCCCGCATGGGTCCCGCTTGGGCTGTCTGTTTTACCTGTTCAGCGCGGTTCTATGGGCTGAACCGCGGAGGTTCAGGGGCTCGTCCCCTGGTCGGAACGACTAATCCCTAAGCGTCCGCTGGAGGACCGGGATGGAAGACCTGTTCTACATCGGCCTGACGATCTTCGTCTTCGGCGTGCTCTGGCTCATTCTCAGGGGGGTTGAGCGCTTTGAGCGCTGAGAACTGGATCGGTCTGATCGGCGGCTTCGTGCTCACCGTCTATCTCTTCCTCGCGCTCGTGCTCCCGGAGAGGTTCTGATGAGTAGCGCACTCGCCGGCTGGCTGCAGGCTGGCCTCCTCGTCACCGCCCTGGCCGCGTGCTACGTGCCACTCGGCAACTACATGGCACGGATTTTCACCAGCGAGAAGGACTGGCGCGTCGAGCGCTTCCTGTACCGGCTCGTGGGCATCGACCGGAGCGCCGACCAGCGCTGGGCCGTCTACGTCCGGAGCATCCTGGCGTTCTCTGCGGTCAGCGTCCTGTTCCTCTACGGCCTGGAGCGGCTGCAGGACCACCTGCTGCTGTCCGAGGGGATGACCGCGGTACCGCAGGCGACCGCGTGGAACACCGCAGCGTCGTTCGTCACGAACACGAACTGGCAGAACTACCCGGGCGAGTCCACCATGGGCTACCTGGTGCAGATGACCGGGCTCACCGTGCAGCAGTTCATGTCGGCGGCGGTCGGCCTGGTGGTCGCCATCGCGATGATCCGCGGCTTCATCCGGTCCCGTACCGACAAGCTCGGCAACTTCTGGGTGGACGTCACCCGCGCGTCGTTCCGGCTGCTGCTGCCGCTGGCTATCGTCGGCGGCCTGGTGCTCATCGCGGGCGGCCTGATCGACAACTTCCACTCGTTCACGACGTACACCACGGTGGCTGGCGGGCACCAGACGATCCCGGCTGGCCCGGTGGGCTCCATGGAGATCATCAAGAACATGGGGAACAACGGGGGCGGGTTCTTCAACACCAACTCGGCGCACCCGTTCGAGAACCCGAACCCGTTCACCAACGTGTTCGAGATCTTCACGCTGCTGCTGATCCCGTTCGCGACCCCGCGCGCGTTCGGCAAGATGGTCAAGGACAACAGGCAGGGCTACGCGCTCGTGGCGGTCATGGCCTCCATCTGGCTGCTCGCCAGCGGCGGCATCAGCTTCTTCGAGTCGCACGTCAACCTCGGCGGCGCGACCGGGGCCGTGCTCGCGCACGGCGCCATGGAAGGCGTGGAGACGAGGTTCGGCACGGCCGGATGCTCGTTGTTCGCCGCCGCCACGACGGTGACCTCCAGCGGCGCGGTGAACTGCCTCCATGACTCGCTGACCCCATTCGGCGGCGGCATCGCGCTGTTCGACATGGCGCTCGGTGAAGTCGCGCCCGGCGGCATCGGGGCTGGCATGTACGGCATCCTGATCCTCGCCATCGTGACCGTCTTCGTCGGCGGCCTCATGGTCGGCCGGACGCCGGAGTACATCGGCAAGAAGATTCGCCCGGTCGAGATGAAGTACGCAGCGCTGTACTTCCTCACCCTGCCGGTTCTTATCCTGACCGCCGCCGGGTTGTCGATCGGCACCCATCAGGGCCAGAGCGTGATCTTCAATCCGGGACCGCACGGCCTGACCGAGGTCGTGTACGCGTTCACGTCGATGGCTAATAACAACGGCTCCGCATTCGGCGGCCTCGGCACCTCGCTGGGCTGGTACCAGACGCTCGGCGGCGTCGTGATGCTGCTTGGCCGGTTCGCACCGGAGCTGTTCGCGCTCGGCCTCGCCGGATCGCTCGCTCGACAACAACCGGTGCCCGTGAGCGCGGGCACGCTCGACACCAGGACGCCGCTGTTCGTCGGCATGGTGATCGGCGTGATCCTCGTCCTCGTCGGCCTGACCTTTTTCCCCGCGCTCGCGCTGGGTCCGTTCGCCGAAGGCCTCCGCTAATGCCAGCCAAGACCGAGATGACACTCACAGCGAAGCGGCACGCCCGGGCCGGCCGACGCGGCAGCCCTGCGGCGGCGCAGGGCCGGGTCGGCGGCGGGCTGCTCGACCCGAGGATGCTCTGGCGGTCGCTGCCGGACGCCGTCAGGAAGCTGGACCCGCGGGTCCAGGTGAAGAACCCGGTCATGTTCGTGGTCGAGGTCGGCGCGCTGCTGACCACGCTGACGGCGATCTTCTTCCGGACACCGGGCTTCAACATCTTCAACTGGACCATCGTGGTCTGGCTGTGGCTGACGGTGCTGTTTGCCAACCTGGCCGAGGCGGTCGCCGAGGGCCGCGGCAAGGCCCAGGCCGAGACGCTGCGCAAGACCAAGCGGGAAACCGTGGCCAGGCGGCTGGTCAACTGGTCGCCCGGCCAGACGCGGCTGACCGAGGAAGCGGTGCCAGGTACCCAGCTCACCCTCGGCGACCACGTGGTGGTGGAGGCCGGCCAGGTCATCCCCGGCGACGGTGACGTCGTCGAGGGCGTCGCCTCCGTCGACGAGTCGGCGATCACCGGCGAGTCGGCGCCCGTCATCAGGGAGTCAGGCGGCGACCGATCCGCGGTCACCGGCGGTACGACGGTGCTGTCCGACCGGATCGTCGTGACGATCACGTCCAGGCCTGGCGAAACCTTCGTCGACCGGATGATCGCCCTGGTCGAGGGCGCCAAGCGGCAGAAGACGCCGAACGAGATCGCGCTGAACATCCTGCTCGCGTCGCTGACGATCATTTTCATGCTGGCCGTCATCACGCTGCAGCCCATGGCCTTCTACTCCGGGGCGCCGCAGAGCCTGGTTATCCTCCTCGCCCTGCTGGTGGCGCTGATCCCGACCACGATCGGCGCGCTGCTGTCGGCCATCGGCATCGCCGGCATGGACCGGCTCGTGCAGCGCAACGTGCTGGCCGTGTCCGGCCGCGCGGTGGAGGCCGCGGGCGACGTGAACACGCTGCTGCTGGACAAGACCGGCACCATCACCATCGGCAACCGGCAGGCCACTGAGTTCCTCCCGGTCAGCGGCGTTACCGACACCGAGCTCGCGAACGCCGCGCAGCTGTCCGGCATGGCCGACTACACGCCCGAAGGCCGGTCCATCGCGGTACTCGCCAAGGAGAAGTACGGACTACGCGAGCGGCCCGAGGGCGAGCTGCAGGGCGCCGAATTCGTCGAGTTCACCGCCCAGACCCGGATGAGCGGCATCGACCTGCCGGCCAGGGCGGGCACAGCCGGCCGACAGGTCCGCAAGGGCGCGGCCTCGTCGGTCGCAGCGTGGGTGCGGGACAACGGCGGCACCCCGCCGCCGGAGCTCGGCCACCTGGTCGACGGCATCTCTGCGGTTGGCGGCACCCCGCTCGTGGTGGCGGAGCGGTCCAGCGGCAGCGCGCAGGCCCTCGGGGTCATCTACCTCAAGGACATCGTCAAGGCGGGCATCGCCGAGCG
>JBOHCP010000144.1:0-9552 GCA_050698875.1 Streptosporangiaceae bacterium
CGTGCACCCCGTGCCCGGCCAGGTAGGCATAGGCCCCGGCGTTGGCGGACCTTTCCAGGTGCTGGTCCAGGATCACCCGCACGTCCACCCCGCGCCCCGCATCGGCCGCCAGGTCCGCCTCGGCCGTGGGATCGTTCAGTTCGTACATGGTCAGGTTGACCGACGACCGGGCGCCCGTGATCAGCTGGTAGACCGCGCCGACCCCGGCAGCAGGCTCGACCAGCACCTGCAGCGACCCGGCGCCCTGTGCCGCACTCCCCGCCGCGGCCGTAGTACCCGTCACCGCCGTCGGAACCGGTGCCGCCGATCGCTTCGAGGCGCTCGATGAGCGCGCGAGGAGCCGTAAGGTCCGTGACCGGTACCGCCAGGGCATCAGCCAGCTTTTCGGCATCGTCTGACACAAAACCGGGAACGTCGAGCAGCAGCCGTCGGGCTGCCAGGACTGGCCCGTCCCGGCCTGGAGCAGGACCTGCTCGCCGATCCAGTGGGCGCCGGCCTCGGTCTGCGGCACCTCTGCCCGGCAGCCGCGCCCGGTGGCGCGGCGCTGCTGCAGCGCCACCATGGTGGCTGCGACCGCGCTCAGGCCGCCGATCGGATCCAGGTAGGCCGGGCCGGTGAGCACCGGCTGCCCGTCGCCGTATCCCATGAGGGCGGTCATGCCGCTGGCAGGTTCCATGGTCTTGCCCATGCCCTGATGAGCGCTGTCGGGGCCGCCGGGCCCGAACGCCGGCATCTCGACCACGATGATGCGCGGGTTCCGGGCACTGAGCGTGTCGTAGCCGATGCCCAGCCGTTCCAGCACGCCAGGGGTGAAGTTGGCGATGAGCACGTCGGAGACCTCGGCCAGCTGCAGCATGATCTCCCGGGCACCCTCGATCTTGAGGTCCAGGCCCAGCGACAGCTTGCCCTGGCCCTGTGTGTTGAACAGCAGGCACCGGTTCCACGGGCGCTCGCCCGGCTGGCCGTCGGGATAATAACGGGCCGCGCCGCCCTGGGGGGCGCCGCGCCAGGAGTCGGTGTGGCTTGGCGCGTCGATCTTGATGACTTCCGCGCCGAGCTGGGCGAGGCTCCGGGCGGCAAAGGGACCCGCCCACGCGGTGGTCAGGTCGACGACGCGCAGCCCCGACAGCGGCCCGGCCCCGCAGTCGACCGGCCCGGAGTCGACCGGGCCCGAGCACGCCGGCGCGAGGGCGCGCCACCGGCGCTGTATCTGGCGCGCCGCGCGCTCGCCTGCCCGGCCGCGGCGCAGCGGCGGACTCGGGCGCACGGCACAGTACTCGGTGTCGCCGACGGTGAACGGCTCGCGCAGCGCTGCCTCGGTCCGGCCGTTTGCCTCGGACGCGACCTGGACTACCTGCCGCGCGCGCCACTGCGGCGACGACACCAGGCGGCCGAGCGGAGCGATGACCTCGGCGCTGATCCGGGCCTTCTGGAGCGCGGCGACAAGCTCGCCAGCGGAGCGGGAGCCGGCGCGCTCCTGCATCTGCGTCACGACAAGATCCCAGTTCTCCAGCCGGTCAGCCTGCCGGGCGAACCGCTCGTCACCCAGCAGGTGCTCCAGCCCGAAGACCGCGCATAGCTGCTCCCAGTGCCGGATGGCGAACAGCACCATCCGGTAATCGCTGCACTCAAGCAGGGCCAGGAAACCGGGATACTGGCGCCTGGTCTCGTAGCTCCCGTTGTAGCTGTACTGGCTCACCAGGTTCTGCCCGATCGCGGCGTTAGCCTCGAATACCGTGGCGGTCACCCGCTGGCCGAGGCCGGAGCGGGCGCGCTCGTGCAGAGCTGACAGGACGCTGATGAAGGCCGTCGTGCCACAGGCGTAATACGCCCGGTGACCACTCCCGTCACAGCGGCTGGCGGTCCGGCCAGCCGGTCATGAACATCGTTCCCGACAGGGCCTGGTGCACCATCTCGGTGCCCTGCCAGTTCCGGTAGCGCCCGGTCTGCGGGAACTCGCCAATCAGGCACTCGATCGCCGTGGCGGGCAGGGCGAACGGCAAGGTCGTCGTGTTGTCCCGGATGACGACGTCCGCCATCCCGGCCAGGTCCCGGACGGGAGTGCCGGTGACATCGCCCGACAGGCTGACTTTCCCCTGGTTGAGATGACGGAACAGGGCCGACCGCGTCGACGATGTGCCGCCGGTCACGTAGGGGCCGAGCCGACGGGTCGGCGTTCCCTCCGGCGGCTCAGCCAGGACGCAGTCAGCTCCGTAGCCGGCCAGGAGCTTGCCGCAGTACTGGCCGGCCACGCCGCCGCTGAGGTCCAGGACGCGAAGGCCGCGCAGGGCCGCTTCGCTCGCGTTGGCCATCACTCAGCCTCGCTGTTCTTTCGGCAGCCCGAGGATGCGCTCGGCGATGATGTTGCGCTGGATCTCCGCGGTCCCGCCCCAGATCGTGTCCGACCGCGACGTGAGGAAAGGCTGCTGCCACTCGCTCAGGCCGTAGTCCGCGCCGACGAGCATGGACTCGGCCCCGAGCAGGTTGATGGCCTCCACGTTCATCCGCTGCTGGAACTCCGACCACATCACCTTGTGCACGGACCCGGACCCGCCGATGCCCGGATCGCGGCCGGCCTGCAGGGAAGCCATCAGGTGCAGGTCCTGGAACCGCAGGATCTCGGCCTGGGTGTAAGCCTGCGCCAGCACTTGCCGGACCACCGGATCGGCGGCCTTGCCCCGGCGGCGCATCTCGGCGACCAGGGACCAGAACTTCTCCTCCAGGGCGATATGTCGGGTCGTGGCCCGGCCGCCACGCTCGTTGCCGAGGGTCGTCATCGCGACCCGCCAGCCGTTGTTGAGGCCGCCGATGACGTTGGACAGCGGCGTCCGGGCCTCGGTGAGGAACGTCTCGGCGAAATGGGACTGCCCGGTGAGCTGGCGAATCGGCCGGAACTCGACTCCGTTCGGGCTCCCGTCGGGACGTGAGATGGGGATCAGGGCGTAGGAGATGCCCTGATGCCGCGGGGCGGACGGGTTGGTCCGGCACAGGCAGAACAGCATGGTCGCGTCCCAGTACCAGGAGGTCCAGACCTTCTGGCCGGTGATGACGAGGTCGTCGCCGTCCACGACACCGCGCGTGGTCAAGCTGGCCAGGTCCGACCCGGCGCCCGGTTCGGAGAACCCCTGGCAGTACTTGTCGGTCCCGGCGATGATCCGCGGCAGAAAGCGTGCCCGCTGCTCGTCGTTGCCGTGCACGATAATCGAGGGCCCCACCAGGCTCTCCCCCATGGTGCGGGTGACCCGCGGCACGCGGGCCTGGAGGAATTCCTCCTCCATGACCGCGACCTGGGTAGCCGACCAGCCCCGGCCGCCGCATTCCTTCGGCCAGGAGACGCAGACCAGGCCGACGGCGGCGAGCTGGTCGCCCCATTCCCGGAGGTCGGCGGCTAGCTGCCCCTCAGGGCGGCGGGGAACCGTCACTCCCTTCAGCCGCTCGGGCGCGTTCGCCTCCAGCCACTGCCGCAGCTCGGCCCGCAGCTCTTCGGCGTCCTGGCCGTATTCGATCCCCTCGTCCCGGAGGGCTGTCATGTGAGGCAGGTCTCCTGCTGGCTTGCGACCGGTCATGAGATGATCCCGGCGGTCTCGGGCGCGCGTTCCCGGATCCGCGCGGAGCCTTCTACCGTCCAGCGAGCGATGGCCTGCAGGTGCTTGTCCATCCGCCGCTGGGCGAGCGGGGCATCCCGTGCGATGATCGCCTCGACGATGGCCTGATGCGCGCGCCGGACGGCCTGCGGAGGCTCAGTGACCCGGCGCGGATCGCCTGAGTGCAGGCGCTCCGCGGTCAGCTGCATCACGATCGACTGCAGCAGGGCCAGCGTCCGGTTCCCGCTCAGCTCGGCGATGACCGCGTGCAAATCGTGGGACACCGCCGGGAAATCCTCGTCCGGCCAGGTGCGCTCCAGTTCGAGCACGCCATTCAGCCGCCGGACGCCGTCGTCGGTCAGGCGGTCGATGGCCATCCGGAGCGTGGCCGCCTCAAGTTCCTCGCGCAGGTCCCGGATATGGGCGCTGTTCATCCCCTTGTAGGTCAGGTACAGGGCCACCACGCGGACGACCGCCCGCCCGTCCGGCGCGGCCACCAGCATCCCGCCGGCTGCCCCACGCTGCATGCGCACGACCGAATGGTTCTCCAGGATGCGGACCGCCTCCCGGAACTGGGCCCGGCCGATGCCGTACCGCGCCAGCAGGTCGGCTTCGAAACCGAGGCTGTCGCCCACTGGCCAGCCGCGGTCGATGATGTCACGGCGGATTCGGGCGGCGACCAGGTCGGCCGGCCGCGGCCGCCCGGGCGCAGCGACGGTGGTGGCCGCGACGGTGCCCGCTTCAGGCAGGCAGGGCTCGGTCCGCAGCCGTCTGCTCGCCTTGCGCATGGCGGACATGTCCGCGCGCATCTGTTCCCTGGCCAGGGCGCCGTCGCCAGCGGCGATGGCGGCGATGATCGCGGCGTGGCGGCGCTGGACGGCGGCGGCCGACGAGCTCCGGCCGGAGCCGGTTGCGGCCGTCCCGGTCCCGAGCCGGTCACTGAGCGACGCGATGACCTGGATGAAGAGCGACAACGCGGCGTTACCGGTGGCCTCGGCCACGAGTTGGTGGACCAGCCCCGGTCCCGGACCGGCGGTCCCGGCCAGAGAGCCCAGTGGTTGCCGGGCGGCCTCGCGCAGCACCCGCAAGCGGCCCTCGTCCAGGTGGGCTCCGGCCGCGGCCGCGGCCGAATACGCTTCCAGCACGGTCCGGGCCTCGATCAGGTCGTCGATATCGGCCCGGGCGTACTCGAGGAAGATCGCCAGGGACTCGGTGACCGCGGAAGCGTCCGGCTCGACGACGGCCAGCCCGCCACTGCGTCCCCGCCGCATCCGCACCACCTGCCGGTGCTCAGCCAGCCTGATGGCCTCCCTGATCACGGCCCGGCCGGCGCCATAGCGGGCAGCCAGCTGATCTTCCGAGCCGATGACCTTGCCGACCGGCCAGCCCGCCTGCAGCACGTCCGCCTCGATCGCCGCAGCGATGCGCTCGGCGAGCTTCGGATCCCGCGCCCCAGGCACCGGGCTCAGGGCGGTGGGACCCGGCGCGATCGGCCAGGCCGTCGGCGAGGCGGAAGCGATGGCCGCACCCGTCATGCTGTCAGCCATGACGGAACCATAATCTGACCTGGCGGCCGAGGACCAGGCTCACTGGCCGGCTCCACCGTGCCCGTTCCCGCCCGTAGCGTCGCGCGGCAGCCGGAGGACGCGCTCGGCTATGATGTTGCGCTGGATCTCGCTAGTGCCGGAGTAGATCGTCCCGGCCCGGCTGGCGAGGAAGACCTCCTGCCACCGGCTGAGCGCATAGCCGTCGCCGTCCGGGCGGATCAGGCCCGCGGCACCGCTCAGGTTCAGCGCGATCTCGCCGAAGCGGCGATGGTACTCGGTCCGGAATGCCTTCACGATCGATGCCTCTGGCCCGGACTCGCCTCCAGCGAGCATGCGGGCGGCCAGGCGCAGGCCGTGCACCCGCATGAGGGTTACCTGCGTGTAGGCCCAGGACAGCTGCTGGCGGACCAGCGGGTCGCCGGTGCGGCCCGCCTTCTCCAGCTCGCGGACGAGATCCCAGAACTCCAGCTCGAAGCCAAGGTAGACGATGGTGGCCGTGCCGCCACGCTCGAATCCGAGCGTCGTCATGGCCGGCCGCCAGCCGTTGTTGACGCCGCCGATGACGTTGAACAGCGGCGCCCGCGTCCCGTCGAAGAAGTCCTGGCAGAAGTTGGCCTCGCCGGTGAGCTGCCGGACCGGCTGCCAGCTGACGCCGTTGTCGGAGGCGAACCTGGCGAGCACATAGCTGACCCCCCGGTGCCGGGGCGCACCCGGATCGGTCCGGCACAGAATGAAGATCATGTTGGCCCGCTGGGCGCCTGAGGTCCACAGCTTCTGGCCGCGGATAACGATCTCATCGCCGTCGACCTCGCCCCTGGTTTCGACCGCGGCCAGGTCGGATCCGTGGTCGGGCTCGGAGTAGCCCTGGCAGTAGACATCCTCGCCGGTGACGATCCTCGGCAGGAAATAGTCCATCTGCTCCGGCGTGCCGTGCACCAGGATGGCCGGGCCGACAAGGCGTTCTCCCATCCCCCGCTCGACCCTCGGAATCCCGGCCCGGACGCATTCCTCGGCGAAGACCAGCATCTGCACCGCAGTGAGCCCGCTGCCGCCGTAGCGGGCGGGCCAGTTCGGGCAGATCAGGTGCGCGTCAAGCAGGCGCCGTTCCCACTGGCGGTACTCGGGGCTTTGCGTGGCCCGCGCGCGACCGTCTCCCCGGTTGCCCGGCAGGTTCCAGCGGGCCAGCCCGGCCAGCCCCGGCGGCGCGTTGGCCGAGATCCACTGCCGCAGTTGCGCGCGGAACTCGCCGGCTTCCTCGCCCAGGTCCAGCGCGCCGATCCGGGCGAGCGCGTCGGCGGCGCTCATCCGCGGGCGGGCGTGCCGGCGTACCGCGGCGAGGACTGCTTCATCTGCCTGAGCATCATCCGCATCTGCGCGACCACGCTGCCGTCGTCGTCAAGCGCCCGGCTGTCGAACCACAAGACCTCGGTCTTCGGGGTCTGGCTGAGCGCTGCCACCTCGCCCGTGACTCGGTAGCTGCGGTCGAGGAGCACCGGGCCGCGCCGGAACCGGACCTCGATCGCGCCGAACAAGCCGACGTGCGCGCCCATGGCCTCCTTGGCGTCGGCCAGCAGTCGGGTGTACAGCAGTCCCACGACCGCCGAGGGCAAGGCGATCGGGCCGCCCCACGGCGACGCCGCGGTGTACCAGTCCAGGGGCTCGGTCATCGCACCCAGGCGGATCGCCGAATGCTGGCGCTCGGCGTCGACCGTGAGGTGGTAATCGCCGAGCAGGTCACCCGGCTTCATCGCGCTGAGGATACGCAGCTCACCAGGCTCAGCCGGCCTCAGATCCCGGCTGTACAGCGCGGATGCGGCGACCGGATTCCCGGTGCTGGCCGTTCCCTCGGCGACAAGGGTGCCCTCCCCGGTTGTCGCCCAGGCCCGGACCTGAGCGTCGCGCTCGCCATTCTCCGGCCGATCGAGGAACGCCTGAACGGGTTCGCCGTCCGTGGTGGCGTGCCGGAAATACAGCGACAAGCTGCCGGACTCGAACCAGCGTTCGCCGAAGGCCTGCAACAGCAGCGGCGGGAACTGGTCCATGTGGATGCTCCCGGCCACCGTCCCGCCGCGGAACCCGAGGGCCGCGGCCGTCGCGTCGTCGTGAATGCTGCCGACGATGCTGGCAGCCAGATTGCGCGGCCTGCGGACCGGGCCGGCGATGGTGTCGTTAGCCGTCGTCATTTGCTTCTCCTTGTGCTGGCGGTTCGCTGATGTCACCGGTAGGGCGTCATGGCGGTGATGATCATTGAATCTCCTGCGCGTACGACGCCGTCCTGAATCAGGCTGCTGATCTCAGCCTCGTCCATTCCTGCCTCAAGCAGAAGCTGCACAGTGTGCTCGCCGACACCCGGCGGGACGAGCGCATCGTTCCGCTGCGTCCGGGAGAACCGGGCCATCCGCCCGGCGGCATGCAGCTCGGCACCCGGGCCGGAGCTAATGCGCTGCTGGACTTGCCACCGGGCGAGCAGCGGGTCAGTGGGCAGCTCGCTGCACCTTCGTGCCCTGGCCGCCGGGATCTGGGCGGCGTCGAGCTGCGTCCATGCCTCGTCCGTCGAAAGCCCGGCAAAATGGCTCTCCAGGGCTGCCAGCCCCCAATTCGGGCCGGAGGTCACCTCGCGGCAGGCCACGCCGGCAAGGTGCGCCAGTGCCGCCGCCGACTGCTCCGACGTGGCCTGGACCCTGATCCATCCGTCCGAGGTGCGGTAAAACCGGTCCGCTGAACTCGGCCCTCGGAAGTCAGGTCCGCCGCGGATGGGCGCGGGTCGGCCCTTCATCCGGATCAGCTCCTCGCACTGCATGAGCGCCGAGGCTGCTGCCAGGGATACCGATCCCCGCTGGCCCGCTCCCGTTCGAGCCCGGTGAAACAGGGCCAGGCAGGCGCCGAGCGCCGTCAGTGCGGCGGCGGCCGTGTCGTTGACAGCCAGGGTCAGCATGACCGGCTCGCCCTCGCCCCCTTGCGCTGTCATGATCCCGCTCATCGCTTGCAGGATCGTGTCAAAGCCGGCGTCCAAGCGTAGTGGCCCGATCTCGCCGAAGGCGGTCACGGACATCGAGATGATGTCTGGTTTGTGTGGCCGCAGCTGCTCATAGGTAACGCCGAGTCGTTCGGCCACGCCGGGCCGGTAGTTGTCAATGACCACATCGGCCGACCGCGCGAGCTCCAGGAAGACCGCGCGTCCCTTCTCGGCGCGCAGGTCGATCGCTAGCCCGCGCTGGCCCCTGATATAGGGAAAGCCGTGCTGGCGGAAGCTATCGCCCTCGGGAATCTCGACCTTCACGACGTCTGCGCCGAGTTCCGCCAGAAGCGTGCCGGCGTACGGGCCCGCCAGGACCACGCCCGCATCCAGCACCCGCGTGCCGGCCAGGGGACCAGCCGCATCCGCCGGGGCCGCATTCCCCGGCGCGGGCTGGGCAGGCCAGTCCGGCATGGCCGCACCCGGCGTGCCGAGTTGCGGAGCTGGGCGGGTCGGCAGTGCGGGGGTCGCGCTCAGCAAGACGGGGTTGCCGGGCATTGTCACGGTGCCACGGTCCGGGTCGGTCACGGTGACGGCCATGCCGATGGCCCTGATCTGTGGATGGTCAAGCCACGCGTCTCTCCCGGCCAGCAACGCGACCGGGCAGCCGGCCGCCTGGAAGGCCGCGCGCCAGACCTGCGACGTCCTCCCCGCGAACGCGGCCTCGAAGCGCGGGCGGACCCGCGCACGCTGAGCCGGGCCGATCACGGCATCGAGGCCGGCCGTGCCTGCCTGCTGCAGCAAGTCCGAGAAGCCGAGAACCTGCAGCGCCATCGACTGGAACTTCGGCGTGAGGGCCGCCAGGAACAGCCAGCGGCCATCGGCGCAGCGGTAGCGCGTATAGGTCGGGCTATGTCCGCCGGGACCGACAGCCGTGTCGGCATCAGGCTGGCCAGGACGAACGACCATCTGCAGAGGGCTGGCTGCCATCGCCCCGTGGACACCGCCGACGGTAACGACCTGTCCCAGCCCAGATCTGTGCCGCTCGAACAGAGCCGCGACAGCGCTGCACGCCGCCCAGATCGCCTGCATGTACAGGAGGTGAGGATAGACCGGATCTACCGGGCCGCCGTCATAAGACGACTGCCGCAGCGATCCGCCCATGGCCGCTGACAGCAGCGCGTTGGACTCCCCTTCCCCGGCCCAGGGCGTTGAGTCGAGATACGGCGGCATCGTGAGGTAGACAAGTCGCGGATTACGCGCAATTGCCTGCTCAGCGCGCGCGCCTGGCCACTGCGCCGCTACATCCGGGCTAGCGAGGCAAACGTCGGCCCGATCGAGCAGCCGTCGCAACTGGTCACTGCCGCGATCACTACGCAGATCCAGCACCATGCTGCTCTTACCTCGGCCCCACATGGCAAACCCTGGCCGCTGCCGATCACGGCTGCCCGTTGGAGTCTCTACC
>JBOHCP010000145.1:0-9519 GCA_050698875.1 Streptosporangiaceae bacterium
CACCAGATAGGTCATAGCCTCCCGCTGGCTGAACGGACCAAGCTCCAGCACGAGGAGATCCTGCAGGTTAGCGACCGCCTCTGAGTTCGCGGTCGTAATCACGACCCGGCCGGCCGGGCCCCGAGGCCAGAGCCCGCGCAGCACCTCGGCGTCGGGCACGTCGTCCAGCACCATGAGCCAGCGCCGATCGGTACTCGCCAGCCAGCGAAGGAAGCTCGTCGCGGTGTCATCCGCGGCACCGGCAGGCTGGGCCGCGGCCAGCATGCTGGCTGCCCCTAAATACCCCACCAGGATTGATGCTCTGCTGCTCGCGTCGATCCACACCAGCAGGTCGACAGCGCGTGCCTGCCATGCGGATTCCGCGTAGTACGCGGCCAGCTGAGTCTTGCCGGTACACCGCAGCAGGTCATGGGACGCTCCGGCGCTGACTCGGCTGGACCGCGGTGTCAGCGCGACCACAGGGCTGTGCTGCAGGCCCTGGTCTAGGTCCTGCCCGCTCTCGGGCCTGGATGTGTACCTGTCGGCCAGCGGCGGAATGGTCCCGGCTCGCACTGGCCAGGTAGCTGAAACGTGCAGCGCGCCGACGACGGGCGGCGAGTCCGGGCTGTCCTCACTCGACGTCGCGTTCGTCTGCACCATAAGCCGCCTCAGTAAGGCTCGCGGGTGGACGGGACCAGCGATCGGGATATACCGGAATGCTATTAGGCCGGGATTGACTGGTTATAGCGCTCTCGTTAATCAGGCCAGCAGTTTTTGCCGCGACGTTGGCGGGGCGTCAGTTGCCGAAGGGAACGTCGTGCCCGCGGACCGCGCCGATGACACCCCGCGGGGTCACGACGACGCTGTCAATCGTGAGCCCGAGTGGCAGCTTCGGGATCTGCAGCGTCAGGGTCTGGATTGAACTGAGTAGTGGGCCTGGCAGGCCGCGGCTGCCGACCAGGCTGACAACCAACGTGTTGCCACTCGCCAGGGTTACTCGCCAGGTCGCCGACCCCGAGGTCACCAGCAGGTCGAGGGTCGCGCGCACCTCATCGGGCCCGGCGTCGGTCAGCTGGAGCCCGGCCCCTTTCAGCAACGAGCCGAGGGCGCCGAACCTTGCCGTGAGTGTGTTGCCCAGTGAGGCGAAGCTGATCAGGGCAGTGCCGGACAGGCTGCCGATTGTGCCGCTGGAGAACGCGTAGGAGCCGAGCCGGATCGTGCTGGCGGCCGCGTTGATCGTGGTGATCGTGACCGGTCCGGCGGAGACGTTGCTAGCGGTGATCGTGACCCGGCGGAAGTCCCTGCTCGCGACCTGAGTGAGGAACGGGAACCCGTCGATTGCCACGTCCGGCTTGCTGGGCAGGCCCTGTTGCTCGATCTTGCTGGCCATGACGCTCTCCGCCACGGCCCTGGCCCCGAGGTCGAGACCGACCAGGACGGCGACGATGACGACAACGGTGATGACCCACCGGCGGGCCCGCCGGGAACCTGACCTGCCACCGCGCATGCTAGGAGTCGCCGTCCGTGTCATCGTGGCCGCCCATCCGCCTGATGCTATGGCATCGGCTCAGGTGTCGGGCCGACCCGAGACGTGCTCCGGCCACGGCAGGTGCCCCACGCTGATGGCCTGCAGCTCACTGGAGTTGGTCACGGTGATCAGCAGCGTCCGCCCGCTTCCCGCGCGAACTGACGCGGCAGCATGCCGGTGGACAGGTATCCGAGCAGGGCCGGCTTGCCAGCCAGCGCGCTCTTTGTGTTGATCACGGCGAGGCTCGACGTCTGGCCGCCAACATTGTGCTGGTTTGAGTCGGCGACCAGCATTCGCGAACCACCATCGATGAACACCACGCCGAGCGGGGACTCGCCCACGGGGACATCGGCGACGAGCGCGTGATTGGGATCTGTGCTGAGCTTCGCCGTACTGAATCCGAGCAGTGCGTCGCTGCCCGACGCAGTGACCCACAGACCTTCTGATCGGCGGAGACGATCGCCCTGGCTGGCCCGCAGCCTGCATTCACCGTTGCAGTCACGGCATGCACCGGGTCGGTCTCCGCGGTGCTGAGGTTCAACACGTTGAGACTGCCGGACTCACTGTCCGCAAACAGCAAGCCGGCGCTGACTTCCCCGGAATCCCGGGACTCACCGGGCGGCCCACCCTGATCGGCCACGCGTCCTCCCCCGCTCGGCCACGCATGGCCCTGCACAGAAGAGGATCCGGATGCCTGAGGCGCCCGGCAATGGCAGGAATCAAGCTTGCCGGATGCAGGCCGTCAACAGGCCATTTTGCCCAAGGGTGGGGAACGCTGCATCGACCTATCCACGTGGCCGGCCTCGCATTCTGTAACTGCCGTATGACGCGGCCGCTGCAGCGGCGCTCACGTCGCGGGGTTATGGCGCGGTACCGCGGACGTAGATGTTGGTCACCCCGATCGTGACGTCGTTGTGGAACCAGTTGACGGCATCGGCGTAGATCCGCACGCAGCCGTGCGATGCGGGATACCAGGGAACCGGGTCACCGCCATGGATGGCGTACGCGCGGCCGATGAAGAACACCGGGTTCTTCATGAAGCCGAGAGGCACCGTGATGGTTCCCGGTAGGTACGACAGCGCCGTGTAGTTCCCGTCCGGCGTGATCGCGTAGCCACAGCCGCCCGTGCTGCAGTAGTAATAACGACCGCCGGTAGCGACGTGCAGGATCAGGTACGGCTGGTTGTTGCGGTACAGCACCAGCACTTGCACGCTCTGGTCGATCTCGATCCGATTTGGGCCCCCGGTCGGGACCAGGTCTGGCGGCGGCGTGGGGTTCACGAGGTCGTGCCGGAAGTAAGGCCCTACAGCCGAGTTGCCGTCCGTCACCGGGAGCCCCTGAACCTCCTTGAACGCCCAGACCGCTTGCTGCAGGTCAGGCCCGTACTCGCCGTCGATCGGCCCCGGGTAGTAGCCAAGCTGGGCCAGGCGCTCCTGCACGCTCCGGACCGCGGGCCCCGAGTCTCCGTAGTTGATGTCTTGACTTGGCGGTACATAGGCCGCGACCGCCGGCGTGACGTGCTCACGCGGGTGACCGGGTGTGAAGGTCAGGGCGCTCGCGACGCCGCCCTGACTGCAGAGGGAAGCGCCGAGTACCGCTGCCGACGCGGCGCTCAGTAGCCACCACCGGACTGGAAATCTCATGCGCGCTCCTCGTCGGCGGTCGCCGCTAGCGCCGTATCCCGAACGCCATTCGGAGAACGGCGGCCGAGGCAGAGAAGGACTGGACGGATTTCTAGACGTTTCAAGCTAACCGCTGGTTGGCGCTGAATGATCACGGGTTGATCCGATCGGCCGGCCTGGTCGCAGCGCGCGACGGCCACGCCTGAGGTGGCGGCGGGCCGAGTGTGCGCCTGTGCGGCCCGGGTATCTAGGCATAGTCGATCATGACGGCCTGGCGGTGATGCGATCGCGGAAACGGGGGCAGCGGTGAATCGCGCCACGAACGCCGGGCCGGCGGCGGGCGGCCAGGACCAGCGGGCCGAGAAGGACGGCGCCGCAGGCAGCGCTTTCGGGGCGACGGCGCTGCCGGCCGGATACAAGGTGGCGGGACTACCCACCCCCGCCGTCAGCCCAGGATGGCCCGACGGGCAGGTGCTCGGGCTCAGCAGCGACGGGCCGGCTCTGCGCGTCGCCGAGCGCACCGACACGCAGGTCGCCGAGCTGCTCGATGATCTGGCCGCCCAGCTTGGCTACCGCATCAGGCCGGGGAAGAACGGTCCGGTCCTCGTGCAGCGGGACGGCAAGGTGGCCGAGACCTGGCGGGAGGACTATCCCTATGGCAACCGCCTCAGCCGGAAAGAATACGAGCGCGCCAAGCGTGTCCTGCAGGTCGAGCTGCTCAAGCTTCAGCGCCACCTCAAGGGCACTGGCGGGCGGCTCGTGATCGTCTTCGAGGGCCGGGATGCCGCGGGGAAGGGCGGCACGATCAAGCGATTCATGGAGAACCTGAATCCTCGCGGTGCGCGGGTTATTGCCCTCGAGCGACCTACCGAACGTGAGCAGAGCGACTGGTACCTGAAGCGGTACGTCGCTCATCTGCCGGCGGCCGGGGAGATCGTCCTGTTCGACCGGTCCTGGTACAACAGGTCGGGCGTCGAGAGAGTCATGGGCTTCTGCGGGCAGGACGAGTGCCAGGAGTTCCTCCGCGAAGCACCGGAGTTCGAGCGCATGCTCGCCAGGGATGGGATCGCGCTGACCAAGTTCTGGTTCTCGGTGTCCCGCGGCGAACAGCTCAGCCGCTTTGTCAGGCGGCAGCTCGACCCGGTCAAGAAGTGGAAGCTCAGCCACGTCGACCTCGCCTCGCTTGACAAGTGGGACGCCTACACCGAAGCCAAGGAGGCCACGTTCTTCTTCACCGATGTGGCCGACGCGCCGTGGACGGTCGTGAAGAGCAATGACAAACGGCGGGCACGACTCGAGGCGATGAGATACGTGCTCTCGCGGGTCCGATACGAGGGCCGGGACGACGACCTGGTATCCCGGCCTGACCCGCTCATCGTGGGACCGGCGCCGCTGCTGCGGGAGACCGGCGAGCACGCAGGGCGGCTGACGGCCGTCGCCCCCGCGAGCTGACGGGCAGGCGGTACGCGGCCGGGCTGCCTAGCGTGAGCTGACGGGCCAGCCGGCGGCGATCGTGACGCTCGGCCGCCTCAGCACGAGCCGGTCGCCTGAGACCCGGCCGGGTTCCTCGCCGGCCGGCCAGACCAGCACCTCTATCTCGCGCGATCCGGGCCGGCCTAGCCGTGCCCATCTGGCGCTCAGCGCGGCCAGCCGGGCGGCGAGCTCATGCCCGCCCGGACCCAGGCCGCGGATGACGGCGGCGGTCCAGCCTCCGCTGAGCTCAGGCGCTGCCTCAGGCTCAGGCGCCGGCCCAAACTCAGCTGCGGGCGCAGACTCACGACCGTGCGCAAACCCCGGCTGAGGCTCCCGCTCTGTTCCGTCGTTGTCGAATCCGACCGGCAGCAGCATTCCGATGCCCAGCCGTTTCCTGTCGGTGCCGCTGCTGACCAACGCGCCAAACGGCGGCGGCGGAGCGGGGCTGAGCGTGCCGCCAGGCGCGGCGAGGACCGTGAGCCGGTCGAGCCTGCCCGCCGTCATCGTCAGCCACAGGTCCAGGTCGGCGAGCTCGGCGATGCTCGCCAGTGCAACCGGGACGGGCTCGTCAACCGCCTGGCCGGCCAACGCCGCTACCAGCGCACCGACGTCCATGGGGCTGCCGTCGGAAACCTGGAAGACGATCGCCGACGGCTCGTCCGGCCTGATCACGTCCTCCGGGCCGGCGAACGCGCCGAGCATCCGGACGAACCCGCACCGGCAGGCCGACGTGCTCAGCCACCCGCGGCTGATTCGCTCCAGGCCGACCGAAAGCTGGATGCCGCGGATCGACAACGGCAGGACCAGGCGGCCGCCAGGAACGAGCTGGTCGAGCCAGGACGGCGCGATGTCCCACGCGCCGGCCGTCACGATGATGCGGTCGAACGGCGCGTCGGCCGGGTCGCCGTAGCCACCGTCCGCGCAGTACACGGTTACCGCGTCGGCGCCGGCGGCCAGCAGGCTGGCCTTGGCGCGCGCGACGAGTTCGGGATCGATGTCGATGGTCACGACCTCGCCATCCGGACCGACAACCGCCGACATCACCGCGGCGTTGTACCCGCTGCCGGTCCCGATCTCCAGGACCCGGTGACCGCGCTGCAGACCGAGCTGGTCCAGCATGATCGCCATCATGGCTGGCTGCGATGACGAGCTGATGGGCAGACCGTCCGGCCCGCACTTGATGACGAGCGCCTCGTCCCGGTAGGCCGCGGCTGGTCCAATCTCCGGAACGAACACGTGGCGCGGGACGGTGGCGAATGCGTCCAGCACCGACGGGCTCAGCGCGTGGCCGTGCCGGCGAAGATCGCTGACCAGGCGGGCCCGCGCGGCATCGGGCCCAGCGGACAGGCCGGCAGCCGGGGCGGCTGACCCCGCCGGGGCGGCCGGGTCGCGATTGTTCGACCGGGTGGGCTCGCGAGGCTGCATGGCGCGACCACCTCCCGGTTTCCACGATAGGCCCGCCGACCAGCGCAGGCAGGCGTCTCTACTCCGGTGGCCGGTCGGCCGCCCGACAGTGTGCCGGTCAGCCGAGCTGCGCGCGCCGGCGGGACACCGCGTACAAGGCGATGCCGGCCGCCAATCCCGCGTTCAGTGACTCCGCCGGCCCGGTGAGCGGGATCCTGGCCACCTCATCACAGCGCTGCGCGACGAGCCGTGAGAGCCCCTTCCCCTCCGAGCCGACGACTATCACCAGTGGCGAGTCGGCCAGCTCGAGATCGGCCACATCGGCCGGACCGCCGGCGTCGAGCCCGACGATGAACAGACCGTCGTCGGCGTACGCGGCCAGTGCCCTGGTCAGATTCGCGGTCTGGGCTACCGGCACCCGGGCCAGTGCGCCCGCCGACGCCTTCCACGCACCTGCGGTGACTCCCGCCGACCGGCGCGCCGGTACCAGGACCCCGTGCCCGCCGAAGGCCACGACCGATCGGGCGACCGCGCCAAGGTTGCGCGGGTCGGTCACACCGTCGAGGGCGACGATGAGCGGCTGCTGCCCGGCGGTGCGCGCCACCTCGACGAGGTCGGCCGGGTCGGCATAGGAATACCGCCGGATCCGCAGGGCCAGGCCCTGGTGGACGGCGCCCCCGGTGATGCGGTCCAGCTCATTGCGGCCGGCCTCCACGACCGCGACCCCGGTATCAGCTGCAAGCATGACGGCCTGGCCGATCCGCTCATCGCTGTCCAGCCTGGGTCCGACGTGCAGCGCCGTGGCCGGAACACCGGCCTGCAGCGCCTCGAGCACCGCGTTCCGACCGGCCACGAATTCCGGCGCGCTGCCGCCCGAGCCACGCGACTGCGGGCTACGGCCCGTACCAGCCCGGCCCGTACCAGCCCGGCCCGTACCAGCCCGGCTGGTGCCGGTGCGGCCGACGCCGGCCTGCGTATTCCTCGCGGAGCTTGCCACGCCCTCCTCGGTCCGCTTGGACTTGGCGGCGGCCCGGCGCTGAGCGGGATGCCCCGGGCGCAGCTCCGCGGGCGGAGTCGGGCCCTTGCCTTCCAGCTTGCGCCTGCCGTACCCGCCCGTGCCGGGCCGCGGCTTGCCGGACTTGGTCCAGCCGCCGGGTGCCTTGGCTGGCACGGGGGGACGACCCCCCGCCCTCCCCTGTGGCGTGGTCACGTCAGCAGCTCCCATCGCGGCCCGCGCGGCGTGTCCTCCACCATGACACCCGCCTGCGCCAGCTGGGTTCGGATCGCGTCGGCCGCGGCGTAGTCCTTCCGTCCGCGCGCCGCCTCGCGCTGCTCGAGCGCGACGCGCACGAGCGCGTCCACGACGGACCGCAGGCCGATCGCCGACCGCGTGTCGGCCCACGGTGGCGCGAGCGGGTCGAGGCCGAGCACCGCGAGCATCGCCCTGGCTTCCCTGAGCCACTTCGCCGTGCCAGCGGCATCAGCCACGGCCAGAGCGGCGTTCCCCTCCCGGACGCTGTCATGCAGCAGCGCCAGGGCTTGCGGCACGCCCAGGTCGTCGTCCATCGCCGCGGTGAACGCGGCCGGCAGCGAGGCACTGTCCGCCAGCACAACGCCAGTGCTCGGGTCGTCCGGGCCGACCAGTTCCGCGGACCTGCTGACGAAGCCCTCGATCCGCCGGTACGCGGTCGCGGCCTCGGCCAGCGCGGCCGGCGAGTAGTCGATTTCCGAGCGGTAGTGCACCTGGCCGAGGTAGTAGCGCAGCTCGACCGGGCGGGCCTGAGTGAGCATGCTGTCGACGAGCAGCGAGTTGCCGAGCGACTTGCTCATCTTCTCGCCGCCGATCCGCACCAGTCCGTTGTGCAGCCAGTAGCGGGCGAAGCCGTCGCCGGCCGCGTGCGACTGGGCCACCTCGTTCTCGTGATGCGGGAAGATCAGGTCGAGGCCGCCCGCGTGGATGTCGAAGGTGGAGCCGAGATACTTGGTCGACATCGCCGAGCACTCCAGGTGCCAGCCCGGCCGGCCGGGACCCCACGGCGTCGGCCAGGACGGCTCGCCCGGCTTGGCGCCCTTCCACAGCGCGAAATCGCGCGGGTCGCGCTTGGCCTCGTTGCCCTCGGTGTCAGCGGCCGGCTTCATGTGCTCGATCCGCTGACCGGACAGCTCGCCGTAGGCAGGGAACGACAGCACGTCGAAGTAGACGTCGCCGCGGTCGGCGTAAGCATGCCCGGTGTCGATGAGCCGCCGCATCAGCTCGACCATCTCCGGCACGTGACCGGTCGCGCGCGGCTCCACGTCCGGGGGCACGCAGCCGAGCACGTCGTAGCCGCGGGTGAACGCGCGCTGGTTCCGCTCGGCGACAGCCCACCAGGGGATCTCCTCATGCAGAGCGACCGTGAGGATCTTGTCGTCGATGTCGGTGACGTTGCGGCAGTAGGTCACCTGATAGTGAGACGCCCGCAGCCAGCGCACGAGGATGTCGAAGCTGACGCCGGACCGGATGTGCCCGATGTGCGGCGGCGCCTGCACGGTCGCGCCACACAGGTACAGCGAGACCTTGCCCGGATACAAGGGCCGGAACTCGCGGACCGCGCGCGCGGCGGTGTCATTCAGGCGAAGCGTCACGCGCCAAGGCTACGGGATGCACCCACGTGCGTGCCGCGCGTGGCCAGCCTAGCCGTGGCACGTCGGTCGCCAGCGTGCGCACTAGTGTGACAGATGTGGCAATGACACCCGATGAGATGTATGCACTAGTACTACAGGGCTAGATCTGCATGACTTGGAGGCGGAGTCGGCGGCGGAAGTGGCACCGGCGCGCTTGTGCCTGGTGAGCCCGGCGCCAGGTCGACCAGCGCAGTCCGTGGCTCAGGGCCTGGTCGTCGTGGCGGTTGAGGCTGAGCAGGCGGCGGATCTCGGCGACCGACAGCGGGATCAGCGGGCGACGCGGCGGTGGCTGGGAGGCTTGTGGTGATTCGAGGCTGCATGGGTCTTTCGCCTCGTCAGGCGCCGGAAGTTGTCCACAGGCTGCGGGACCCCTTTTTAGCGGCGCGCCGGACGGCAGCGAGGAAGGCCAGGGCGAGCATTGACATGGTGACGTGCCGGTACCAGGCGCGGTAGAGGCGGACCTGGTAGTGATCCAGCCCGGTCTCGTTCTTGCCGGCGCCGAAACATTCCTCAACCGGCCAGCGGGCGCCGGCGACGCGGACCAGCTCGCCGAAGCCCTCCCGGCGGGGGTTCCAGCAGTGGTAGAAGGCCAGCTCGCCGTCGTCGATGGAGCGGCGGATCATGTACTGGTGCCCGGGGTCAGCGGAGGCGAGCAGCGCCCAGTCATAGACCCGGAATCCCTTGGCGCCGATCCCGCAGGCGCGCCGCTGCCAGGTATGCGGCGCCAGCCGGCCGGGCAGGTCGCTGACGGTCACCTGGCAGCCGGCCGGATCGGTGAACCGGGTGTTCTTCGGCACCGCCATCACGTAGGCGATGCCCTCGGTCTCCAGGTACCTGCGCAGGCCGGGG
>JBOHCP010000146.1:0-9500 GCA_050698875.1 Streptosporangiaceae bacterium
GGCGGGTGACGCGCCGGTAGGCCGCCTCGGTGTCGCCATCGAGCGCGGTCATCTCGGCGTCGGCCATCGGCGTCCGCACCCAGCCGGGGCAGATCGCGTTCGCGCGCACGCCGTAGCGGGCGCAACTGCGCGCCGTCACCAGGGTGAGCGCGGTGATCCCGGCCTTGGCCGCCGAGTAGTTCGGCTGCCCGGGTGAGCCGAGCAGGAACGCCTCCGAGGAGGTGTTGACGACCCGCCCGTACACCTCACCGCCCGTCTGCTTGCTCTGCTCTCGCCAGTATGCGGTCGCGACCCGGCTGGTCAGGAAGTGGCCGCGCAGGTGAGTGCGCAGCACCGTGTCCCACTCCTCCGGCGACATCGAGAAAACCATCCGGTCCCGGAGCACGCCCGCGTTGTTGACCAGGATGTCCAGCCGGCCGAACTCGCTCAGCGCCGTGTCAAGCAGCGACTGCGCGGTTGACCACGCACCGATGTCGCCCGCGGCGATCCGCGCCCGCGCGCCCGCGGCCGTGATCTCGGCGGCGACCGAGTCGAGCGCGTTCCCCGGCAGGTCATTGATCACGACACTCGCGCCCGCGGCGGCGAGCGCCAGTGCCTCCGCACGGCCGAGCCCCTGGCCGGCGCCGGTCACGATCGCGGTGCGGCCGACCAGGCTCGCCACTGCAGCCATCTGCGGTGCTCCTTCGTCAGTAACCGGGCCCGGACAGCATGCCGCCGTCGACGACGAACTCGCTGCCGGTGCAGTAGGACGACTCGTCGGACGCGAGGTAGACCACGAGCGGCGACACCTCCGCCGACCGGGCGAAGCGCGGGATCGGCAGCGAGCGCAGGAAGCCCTCGCCGTCGGTGATGCCGGCGAAGGACTCGAACGCCGTCGCCGTCATCGTGGTCATGATGCCGCCCGGGTGCACCGAGTTCACCCGGATGCCGAGCCTGCCGAGTTCCTGCGCGGCCGACCGGGTGACGCCGCGGACGCCGAACTTGCTGGCGCTGTAGGCCGACAGCCCGGCGGCTCCCGCGAAGCCCTCGACCGAGCTGATGTTGACGATGGAGCCGCCGCCAACCGCGGTCATGGGGCCGATGACGGACTTGACGCCGAGCCACTCGCCGACCAGGTTGACGTCGATGACCTCGCGGAACTCGGCGAGCGTCATGTCGGCGATCGTCTTGTTCCGCAGGATGCCGGCGTTGTTGACCAGCACGTTCAGGATGCCGAACGCAGCGGTCGCGGCGCCGGCCGCGGCGGCCCAGTCCGACTCGCTCGTCACGTCGTGGTGGACGTAACGGCAGCTATCCGCCCCGAGTTCGGCGGCGAGGTCCCTGCCCTTGTCATCGAGGATGTCGCCGATGACGACCCTGGCCCCCTCGGCCACGAAGTGGCGTGCGTGCGACTTGCCCATGCCCCTGGCGCCGCCGGTGATCAGCGCCACCTTCCCGTCGAGCCGGCCCATCGTCACCTCTCGGCCCGTGGTTGCCACCAGGCTGCGCTACCAAGCGCTTGCTTGCCTGAGCGTAACAGCCGGCGCGCCGATGCGCGGCAGCCTGTCGCGCTGACCTGGGCTGGCCGTCAGCGCACGGCGGCGCCGATATCGTCGTCGGCTTCCTGGCCGAGCAGCCTGACAGCCAGCCGCCGCCCGGCCGGGGCGAGGGCGAGCAGCGCCGCCAGGCACGAGGCGGCGAGCAGGGCGTAGGGCACGAAGTCGGACGTGGCCTGCGCGATGGCCCCGCCACCCGCCGCGGCGACGCCCTGACCGGCGGCCCAGGCGAGGTTACCGAGCCCGAACGCCAGGCCCTGGTTCAGCCTCATCCGGTCCGCCCCGGTGCTGAGCAGCGTCATCGCCGGCGTGAAGAGCGTGCCGTAGGCCGGCATGCCGACGATCAGCAGCACGATGAGCGGCGCGGCCGGGGACAGCGTCGGCGCCAGCAGGCTGACCGCGATGGCGAGCGTCAGCGAGATCCGCAGCGGCACCACCGGGCCGCGCCGGTCCGACAGCCGGCCCGTCAGCGGCGCCAGGCCGGCCTCGATCGCCGCCGACGCCAGGAACGTGACCCCGATCAGCGTGGCGCTCACCCCGAGCCGGCCGAGTCGCAGCGGCGCCAGCACGTCCACCACGCCGAACGCGAGGCCGGCCAGCATGGTCAGCGCCATGCCCGCGCCCACGTGCCGGTCGCGCATCACGGGCCACGCGTCCCGCATCCGCTGCGGCTCGACCTCGCGGGGGCTGAGCACGGCAAACGAGGTGATCATCAGGGCGCCGCCGATCACCGCCGCCGCAGAGAAGGCCGGTCCGGTGCCGACCTTGCTGGCCACGGCGCCGACGACCGGGCCGAGCAGTGCCCCGCCGACCGCTGCGCCCATCGCGCTGCCGATCAGCTCACCACGGCGGTCGGCGGGCGCGGCGGTAGCGAGCCAGGCGAGGCCAGCGGCCCAGGTGCAGGCGCCGCCCAGGCCCTGCACGAACCGGGCGGCGTCGAGGCTCACGGCCGCTGATGACCAGCCAAACAGCAGAGTGGACGCGCTCATCAGCCCGAGGCCGAGCAGCACCACCTTCCGGTCGCCCAGCCGAGCCACCAGCGCGCCGCCGGGCAGCGCGCCGATCAGGGTGCCGAGCGGATACGAGGCCACCAGCAGGCCCGCGCCCGCCTTGGTCAGGTGCGCCGCGTGGGCGTAGTGCGGCAGCAGCGGAGTCAGCGCGGTGAAGAAGACGGTGTCGACCAGGACGAGGCTGCAGACGAAAAGCAGCAGCACCCGGACTCGAGGCGGCAGCGTCGGCATTTCGCCCGAGGTTATCGCACGTCCGCTGGTCCGCCCCCGAGTCGGCAACTGGGACCGGGCGGCTCCTGTCCGCGCCGATTACCCTCGCGGCACCCCGACGGTTCCCTGGTCACCAACGGAACAATTCGGGCGGGACCGTGCCCGAAGTCGTCAGGGAGTCAGCCGAGCGCAAGCCACAGCCCGTCAGGGCCCGGGGCAGGTGCACGGTGCGAATGGCGGCGAGATGTGCGGCAGACTGACCCGGTGGATTCTGTCGAGGTGTGGCGTGGCGCGTTCGGTGACGAGGACCCGCTCTTCGGGCCGCTGCCGGGAGTTCGCGCGGACAACGTCGTAGCCTACGAGTTCGCGCTATCCGATCGCTTCCGCCCGTGGCCAGGGCAGACGCTGCTGGAGCGCGCCTTCGTCCTGACCGACGTCGGCGTCGGCCTGTCGTTCCCGCCGTGGCAGTTCATGATCTCGGCCAGCGGCGAGCTGACCCCTGGCGTCGACGCCGACCGGCCGCAGCGCGTCACCTGGTACGTGGACCTGCTGCACGTCACCGATAACGGCAGTGACGTCATCGTGCGTGACCTGTACATCGACCTCATGGTGCCGACGGATGGCAGGCACCAGCGCATGCTCGACCTCGACGAGTTCGCCGACGCGATCGAGGCAGGCGACCTGCCGGTGGACGTGGCGATCGACGGCCTGCGCCGCTGGCAGCGGTTCCTCGACACCTACGTGCACCACGACCGCGATCCGCGCGCCGCCTGGACGAACTTCCCGCCCGCACAGATCGCCGAACTGGCGGCGCTCGCTGCCCCGCTTGGCCCGGTCGTCATCACGCCGTGACGCGGCCCCGCTAGCGTCATCCACCAGCCCGCGGGCGAGGAGGACCCGGTCGAGCCGGCCCGTACCTGAGCAGGTATTTCCCCGGCTACTGCTTGAGGGCGGCGATCTCGCCGGGCACATCCGCGCCGAGCACCGTCGCGTTCCACCCGGCCTGCGTGAGCGTGGTCGACGCGACGTACTTGGGGATCGCGTTCATCGCGACGACGAAATCAGCCGTCGGGCCGGGGCCGGCTGCCGCTATGGCGGTGTAGCCGGCGGACAGGCCCTCGTAGGTCTTGCGGCCCAGCAGCAGCGCATCCGCGCCGAACAGCAGCGCGCGAGAGTACTCGGCCTGCTCCGGTCCGAACAGGTACGGCGGTCCCCACTGCTGCGGCGCGCCGATGTCGCCGCCAAGCGTCACGAACGTCGACTCGATCAGCCTGCGCATGCCTCGACCACCGGGTAGCGCATCGCCGCAGCGCCGCGGCCGAGCAGGCGGGCCATGAACCCGTCCTGCGACACCGCGCGGTTGACGACGACCTTGCCCGTCATCGCGTCCGCGCCAGCAGGTCGTCGAGCTTGGTGAACGAACTCTGCCAGCCCTGCCGCGCGTCCGCCTCCAGCGGCCGGGTGTACGGGCCCTGGCGCAGCTCGAGCCGGGTCTTCCCGCCGGGCTCGTCGTGGAACTCCAGCCGGAGGGTCATCGTGGCGACCCCCGCAAGGCCGGGAATGCCCTCGACGCGCTGCTCGCCGACGAGCAGCTCGTTCTCCACCACCTCGGTGAAGGTCGCGTCGACCGGGCTGCGGACGCCTGGGTCGTCAGCGCTGATCATGACGAACCGCTGATACCCGCCGACGCGGGCGTCTACCGCCACGGTGTCCCGCGGCACCACGAAGCCGACCGGGCCGAACCACTGCGCGAGCTGGTCGGGCTCGACGAACGCCTGGTAGACGAGTTCGCGCGGGGCGTCGAAGACCCTCGAGATGACGAGCTCGTCGGTGGTTCCTGCTGTCACTGCCGTGCTCCTTTCGCGTTCTGGACCTGGCGCAGATGCGCTTCGAGGCGGTCGAAGCTGGCGTCCCAGAAGACCCGGTAGCGCTCCATCCAGTCGGTCGCCTCTTTGAGGGGCGCCGCCTCCAGCGTGCTCGACCGCCACTGGCCGGACCGGCTGCGGGAGATCAGCCCGGCGCGCTCGAGCACCTTCAGGTGCCGGGAGATGGCCGGCAGGCTGATGGGGAACGGCTCGGCCAGCTCCGTGACGGTGGCCTGCCCCTCCGCCAGGCGGGCGATGATCGCCCGCCGGGTCGGGTCCGCCAGCGCCCCGAAGACCACGCTGAGCCGGTCCTCCGCAGCCAACCGCTTCGCCGCCTTAATTTAATCAATCTGTTAATTAACTATTATGTTAAACATGTGCCGGGCGGGCTGTCAACCCGGCCGCCGAGAAACGGCGGTCGAGAAACGGCGGTCGAGGTCGTGCCGCTCGAACCAAGCCCTCCAGCGACCGCTATTCGCTCTGGGCGGTCGCGACCGGACCGTCGAGCGGTCGCTCACTGTCGGCGGCTGGCTTCGCCCTGACCGACGCGGCTGTGGTACCGATGTCCGCGCTGATCCTGTCCAGCCAGCGGCGGTATCCGCCGCCGAACGGCTCAGCTCGTGCGCGGATAGCCGCGAGCAGCCAGGCAGCCGCCTGCTCGGCCTGACGGATGACCTCGGCCGGGTAGTCGTACCGCACCTGGTGGTCGGCGAACTCGTCCTCGTCGACCAGCAGCACCTGCCCGTAGCCGCGCATCCGCAGCACGTCCAGGTCCAGGTCGGCCATGGTGACCTCGCCTCGATGGAGCCAGCGGGGCGCCGTCGTGATGTCGCAGTAGATCTCGGTCGCGGCTGGCTCGGCGTTGAACACCGCCGTCCACCACTGTCCGGCGGGGATGAGCTGAACCCAGGGCTCCTTGAGCACGACCGGGGGCTCGCTGCCCCGCTGGATCGGCGTGCCGGCGGGCGCGCCGAGCCACGTGCCGTGCTCGTCCTCGCCGAGGTGCCGGATGGTGTGGTGCCAGTGCAGGCTGCCGTCGTATTTGGTGTAGACCACGCGCACGTCGCGACCCGTCACGCGCTGACCCTACTCGGATAACACGGATCCCGCGTTATCCTGCGCCTGTGCCTGAGCCAGCCCTGATTCCGTCCGGAACGGTCACTCTGCTGTTCACCGACATCCAGGGCTCGACCAGGCTGTGGGAAGCCGAGCCCGAGCCGATGACGACTGCGCTGCGGCGGCACGATCAGATTCTGCGGTCGGCCATCGAGGGCGCAGGCGGCTATGTCTTCAAGACAGTCGGCGACGCGTTCTGCGCAGCCTTCTCGAGGCCCCGAGCCGCGGTCGGCGCCGCGCTGACGGCGCAGCGCGGGCTCGGCGGCGAGAGCTGGCCGACGAGCCGCCCGATCCGGGTGCGGATGGGGCTGCACAGCGGCGCGTGCGAGGAACGCGACCGGGACTATTTCGGCCCGGTCGTGAACCGCGCCGCGCGGCTGGAGGCGGCGGCGCACGGGGGGCAGGTGCTGGTGTCCGGCGCGACGGGGGAACTGCTGGCCGGCTCGCTGCCCGACGGCGTCGGCCTGCACGACCTGGGGCTGCACCGGCTGAAGGACCTGGGCCGAGCCGCTGCCCGATGGCGACCAGATCCCCGCCGCGGTCGCGGCCGCCCTCGGCATCGCGGATCGCAGCGGCCCGACGCTCGCCGCCAGCATCGCCGAGGCGCTGGCTGACCAGCACGCGCTGATCCTGCTCGACAACTGCGAGCACCTCATCGACGCAGCCGCCAAGTTCTGCGACGAGGTGATCCGGCACTGCCCGTCAGTCCGGTTCCTCGGCACGTCGCGGGAGCCGCTGGGCATCGACGGTGAGCGGGTCTACCGCGTTCCCTCGCTCTCGCTGCCGGATGCCGACGCAGACGCCGCGGAGGACCTCACCCGCAGCGACGCGGTCCTGCTGTTCGCCGAGCGCGCCCGCGCCCTGCAGCCCGACTTCAGGCTCGATGAAGGATCCGCGAGGCTCACGGCGACGATCTGCCGGCGGCTGGACGGCATTCCGCTCGCGCTGGAGCTCGCCGCGGCGCGGCTGTCATCGATGTCGCTCGCGCAGATCGCCGCCCGGCTCGACCAGCGGTTCCGGCTGCTGACCGGCGGCAGCCGCAACGCCATGCCCCGCCAGCAGACCCTGCAGGCGACGGTTGACTGGTCCTTCGGGCTGCTCACGGGGCCGGAACGCGGCACGCTCACCCGGCTGTCGGTGTTCGCCGGCGGGTTCGACCTGGAGGCGGCGGAGGCAGTCTGCGTCTCGGACACCGTCGACGCACTCGACGTGCTTGACTGCTCGGGTCGCTGGTCGCCAAGAGCCTCGTTATCGCCGATCACTCGCCGCAGGCAGTCAGGTACCGCACGCTCGAGACCATCCGTCAGTACAGCGCGCAGGAACTGCTGCGCGCCGAGGGCGACGAGGAGGTGCTGCGCATCCGGGACCGGCACGCCGCGTACTACCTCGCCCTCGCGGAGGCCGGCGCGCCCGCGCTGAGTGGCCATGGGCAGCGCGAGTGGCTGCGCCGGTTCGACGTGGAGTTCGACAACCTGCGGGCGGTGTTCCAGCACCTCGCGGCCGAGGACCTGATGCGGCTCGGCGTGTGGCTGTTCCGGTTCACCCTGACCCGCGGGCACACGGAGGTGCTTGGTTACCTGCGGCCCGTGGTCGACCGGACCGACCTGCCACCGACGCCGCTGCTGGCCGAGGCGATGGGCGTGACCGGCCTGCTTCTCGGCATGCTGCGACGCACCGACCCCGGCGAGCTCGCCGCCGCGAAGGCCTATGGCGAGCAGGCTCTGGTGATGGCCCGAGCGGTCGGCGACCGCCACGCTGAGACGCGGGCGCTCGGGAAACTCATGGATTCCTTCTACGCCGCCGGGGACTTTGCCGCCAGTCGCGAGCTCGCCGAGCAGGCCCTGGCCATTGCCAGGGAGATCGGTGACGTCCAGCTGATAGGCGAGTGCCTGCAGATGGTCGGGGCCGTTACCACGGACCCGGACGAGCGGCGCCGCCGCTGCGAGGAGGCGCTGGCCTGCGCCCGCGAGGCCGGCGATGCGCTGCTGGAATCAAGCGAGCTCGACCAGTTGTTCAGCATCGCGCTGCACGCCGGCCGGATCGAGGAAGGCAGCGAGTACCTCGAGGAGTCCGCCGCGCTGGCCGATCACATCGGCGGCGACTTCATCGTCCACCTGACGCGCTCGAACCTGGCCCTGCTGCGACTGATGCAGGGCCGGACCGCGGAGGCGGCGCCGCTGATCCGCGGTGTGCTGCTCTTCGGCCGCCGGATGGGCCCCAGTCTCGTCGTCGGCGAGATGGTCTTCGCCGCGGCGTGCGTCGCGGCGTGGCAGGGCGACCTGGACCGGGCGGCGCGCCTGTTCGGCGCTGGTGACGCCGACATCGACCCGTCGCTCGCCATGCGCACGATCCTCTGGTCGCCGCCCGAGCAGGGCCTCCGCGAACGCGAGCAGGCTCGGGTCAGAGAGCTACTGGGCGATGCGGCGTACGAGGCCGCGTACGCGGCCGGCGCGCGGTTGCCGGCGGCGCAGGCGAGGGACCTGGCGCTGAGCCGGGAAGCCGGAGGCTGAGCGTTCCGTCCCCTATCAGGCTGAGCAAACGGTGATCTGCACCTACCTCGTGCGGGCCGACGCCGAGCCCGCGTTCCGCGAACTGCTCGGACGGCACTGGCCGGTCTTGCACGAGCTGGGCTTCGTCACGGACGATCGGTCGTCTATCTACCGCGAGATCGATGCGCAGCCGACGTATGTCGAGATCTTCAGCTGGGTCGAGGGCGGCTACGAGCGGGCGCGGGAGCATCCGGGGGTCCGGGCCATCTGGGCGCCGATGGACCCGCTCCTTGAGGACCGGGACGGGCAGCCGAGGTGGACGCTCCCGCACTACGAGCGCATGGCACCCGGACCAGGGGATGGTCCGCCGCCGCCCGGCCCGACCAGCCGGTGACGGCCAGGCCGAAGGGCTTCGCCGGGCTCGACGATTTCGACGCGGTCTTCGGCGCTGGCACACCGGGCCAGGCGGACCATCCTGTCGGTCCCGCACGCGAGCGGCGGCTCGATGATCTCCGGGCCATTGCGGCCTGGTTCGAGCATTCCTGGCCGACGACGTCGCAGCATCTGCGCGTGCTGCAGCAGGCGGGCCTCGTCCGCATCGAACTGCGCGGCCGAGAGCACGTCTACCGATTGCAGCAGGACCGGCTGCTGACGGTGACGCGCGGCTGGCTCAGCCACTTCGACTGAGCGCCGGTGACCGCGCGGCGGTCAGTTGGTCTCGGGCTCAGGCTCGGGTTCCGAGGGCTCCTCGTCGCCCATCTCGCACAGCGCAATGAGCCCGTCCCGCAGCGCGGCGACACCATCGGCAGACAGCCGGCGCTCGAGTTCCTCGTCGGTCCTCGTCGCGGCCTGCCAGCTCGCCGTCGCCGCGGCCTCGCCGCGCGGAGTAAGCCTCAGCTGCATGCGCCGCCGGTCGTCGGCATCGGGCGACCGCTCGACGTAGCCGCGCGTCACCATCGTGTCGACGAGCTGGCTGACCGCTTGCTTGCTGATGCGGAGGCCGCGGGTGAGGTCGACGACCGCGTACCTGCCTACGTACACCCGGGCCAGCAGGTACGTGCCGTTGCGCGGCACGTCGTCAAAGCCAGCTTCGGCAAACGCCGCACGCACCGCATTGCCGTAGGCGCGGCGGGCCAGCCGCAGCAGGCCGGGTGGGTTTCCCCTCGTACCGTGGAGACATCGCCTTAAGGAGAATCGGCGATGGAGACACGCAGGAAGTACGACCCCGATTTCCGGGAGGGCGCGGTGCGGCTGGTCCGGGAGACCGGCAAGCCG
>JBOHCP010000147.1:0-9463 GCA_050698875.1 Streptosporangiaceae bacterium
TGCACCGCCGAGCGCGGCAGCCTGGCGGCGAAGTGGCACCAGTCGGCAGCCGCCGCGAGCGGACAGGCGTCCCAGTGCGGGCACGGCGCGGCGAGCAGGTAGCCGGCCGCGAGCAGCAGCTCGCGAGTCGCGAGGATCCGGCGGTGCCCGGCGGGTGTGCCGGGCTCGACCAGCACGATCGCGGGAGCCGCCCGGACGGCAAGCGCCACGATGGCAGCCTGCTGTGCCGTCGTCAGCTCACCGAGGACGTAGCTGACCGTCGCCAGGTCCGCGGTCGGCACGTCGTCCGGCTGGGACCGTAGCCCGGCGGCGGGCTGGCCCACCGGCGGCTGGCCCACCGGCGGCTGGCCGACGGGAAAATGGCCGGCGGGCAGCCGCCAGATCCGGAACGTGGCCGCCCGGGGCGCGGGGATCCAGGTCGCGCCGAGGCCCTCGGCCGCCGCGAGGATCGCCCGGCCGACGCCGATCGCCGCGGCCGACTGCTCCAGCAGGGTCATCGCCGCCACGCTGGGCAGCTGCGCCGCGGCCGCCCAGGCGACGCTGCCGGTTCCTGCCCCGAGATCCAGCAGCGTCTCCGGCCGCCACGCGGGCAGGGACAGCCGGGTCTGCTGCAGCGCCAGCGCCGTCGCGGCCGCCGTGGCCGGCATCCGATAGGCGGCATACGCGGCAGCGTCGGCCTTCGTCGCCAGCACCGGCGCTGCGGGCGCGTCACCCGCGCGGTAGGTGGCCGTCAGCCGGCGCACCCCGGCCGCGAGGGCCGGGATGCCCGCACCGGCGAGGGCAGCCTGGATCGCGGCGGTCAGCGCACCGGAACTCAACGACCTGGGGCTCAGTCGGCCGACGCCCGGCGGGCCGGGTCCCGCTCCGCCCATCTGCCTCACGCTAGCCTCCGGCTACCCGAACTGCCTCAGCCAGCCGTACGCCTCGGCCAGGTGGTCGTCGTGAATACAGCTCGAACTCCTCGCGGTCCCCGTCCGACCAGCCGGCCACAAAGTCGAGGGCGGGCGCGTCGACGGGCGCCGGCGAGGCAAACACGCACCCGGCGACTACGAGGCCGGGCAGCAGGGCAGCACACGCCAGGGCGTACGGGCCGCCGCCCGAGTGCCCCCAGGTAGTCATGCGCGACAGGCCGAGCCCGGCAGCAATCGCCGTCGCGTCCGCCGCAGCGTCGGCGACCCGCCGCCCCGGCGCGGCGGGCGAGTCGCCGTAGCCCGGCCGGTCATAGCTGATCAGCCGCAGGCCGAAGGCGGTCGCGGCGAGCTCGACCGCCGCGCCGAGCATTCGGCGCGAGCCAGGGCTGCCCGCGTGCACCAGGACCGGGAAGCCGCCCGGCAGATCGGCGTGGTCGACGCGAAGCGGGCGGCCGTCGGCGGTCGTCACCATGCAACTGCGAGTGTCCACAGCCGGAGGCTACCGGCCGCGGCCGGCCTGCGCTCCGGCCATCACAGCCACAGCCGGATGAGCGCAGCCAGGCCAGCGGGCCAGACCTGCTCGCCGGTCGCGTCCAGCTCGGCCAGCGTCCACCACCGCCAGGCCGCGATGCCATCCGCCACGTGCATGGCGGCCACGTCGCCGACCAACCGCCGAGGCTGGTCCGTGCGGGCCAGGTAGAGCCGCTCGTCCTGGGACACCATCCGGCCGGCGTAGTCCATGTCGAACCGCCGCCGGAGCACCTCGCCCAGCAGCACGATGTCGGTCCAGCCGGTCTCCTCCGCCAGTTCTCGCAGCGCCGCGGCCTGGTAGTCCTCGCCGTCGTCCGCGCCGCCGCCGGGCGTGGCCCAGTGCCTGCCATTCGGCGGCCCCTGGTCGTAGCGCATGAGCAGCACCCGATTGTCCGGGTCGAGGAGGATGACCCGCGCCGCCCGGCGGGGCGGCAGGCCCGAAGCGGTCGTCCCGTCAGTCATGCCGCCAGGATGCAAGATGCCGCGGCTGGCGCCGTGACCGGCCGCGGCCGGGCGAGCGTGCTCAGGCCGGGTGACGGCGTTCCCCGCTGGCTGACTGGGCTGTGGTTTTCCGGGCCGGCCACGGTTAACGTTGGGCGGTGCGGCTGCGGGAAAGTTGGCGCGCCTGCCCCGCTGGGCGTGCTTCGTGCTCGCTGGCTACGTCATCGGCTTCGCCGATGGCACGGGCGATCACGTCCGCTGGATGCTGCACGGCGCCATCCACGCCTACCCGGTGAGCTACCCGCCGGTGCCGATCCAGGTGCTGTTCGTCGGCCTGCTGGTTCTCGACCCGGTGCCGGCCGTGCTGACCGGGCTCACCCGCCACGAGGGCGTGTGGCTAGCCTGCGCGATCATGGTGGCCGACATGATCGCCAACTGGACCGGCAACTTGGCCCGGATCACAAGCCCGCAGGGACCCCTGCTCGACACCGTGCCGTGGCTGATCACGATCTTCGGGCTGTTCGTCCTCGGCACTGCGCTCCCGATGACACCGGTCCTGCGGCGTGCCGACGCGACTGGCACGGTCAGCCCTTTTCAGGCGGCATGATGGACGGGTGCAGCACCCGCCCGACCGCGTGACCCCCGAGGCCGACAGCCGGCGGCTGGCACCGTGAAGACGATCCTCGTCGCGGCGTTCGTCGCCCTCGCTCTCTCGCTCGGCGGCACCCCGGTGGCGATCCGGGCGTTCCGGCACCGGGGCTGGGGCCAGCTCATCCGCGACGACGGACCGCAGGCGCATCAGACGAAACGTGGCACCCCCACCATGGGGGGAACGGTGATCGTCGTCGCCTCGGTGGCGGGCTACTTCGCGGCCCACTGGCTGACCGGCGACCCGGCCTCGCCTGCCGGCCTGCTCGTGCTGCTGCTGATGACCGGGCTCGGGCTGGTTGGCTTCGTCGACGACTTCATCAAGATCTACAACCACCGCAGCCTCGGCCTGCGCAGCAGGGCCAAGCTGGCGGGGCAGATCGCGGTCAGCGCGGTCTTCGGATTCCTGGTGCTGCGGTTCCCCGACAAGTTTGACCTCACGCCCGCCGACCCGTCGCTGTCCCTGCTACGCGACTTCGGGCCCACGCTAGGCACCCTGCCGTTCGTGGTCTGGATCGTGATCATGGTGGCCGGCGCGTCGAACGGCGTGAACCTCACCGACGGGCTGGACGGGCTGGCCACCGGCGCGGCCATCCTCGTGCTGGCGGCCTACGTGCTGATCGCGAACTGGCAGCTGCGCAACGACTGCACGAGCGCGCCGATCACCGCGCACTGCTACGCGATCGCCAGTCCGCTCGACCTGGCGGTCGTCGCTGCCGCCGCGCTCGGCGCGTGTCTGGGCTTCCTGTGGTGGAACGCGCCGCCGGCCAAGATCTTCATGGGCGACACCGGCTCGCTCGCCCTCGGCGGCGTGCTCGCCGGGCTCGCGGTCACGACGAAGACCCAGCTGCTGCTGTTCGTGCTCGGCGGTCTGTTCGTGATCATCACGGCCTCGGTGATCATCCAGGTCGGGTCCTTCAAGATGACTGGCCGCCGGGTGTTCCGGATGGCTCCGCTGCAGCATCATTTCGAGCAGCTGGGCTGGGCCGAGACCACGATCGTGATCAGGTTCTGGCTGATCTGCAGCCTCTGCATCGCGCTCGGCCTGGCCATCTTCTACATCGAGTGGCTGCCAGGCTGACGCGCTCGCCGTTCTTGCCGGGCTGGCCGGTCTCGCAGTTCTGGCCGGGCTCGCCGGTCCGGCTCTGAGGAGGGCGACGTGAAGGCACTGGTGTTCCGGCACAGCCTGGTGCGCGAGGCAGCCGCCACGACCCTGGGCCAGGTCAGCCGGCGCGCGTACGTGTCCCGGCTCGCGCCGGTCCGGCTGGCTAACGTCGCCGAGCCCGCGCTTCCAGCGCCCGACTGGGTCCGGGTGGAGACGACGTTTTCCGGCCTGTGCGGCTCCGATGTCAAGCAGATCCTGCTCAACGGCGCGCGCGACAACCCGCTGACGGCGCTCGTGTCGTTCCCGCACGTGCTCGGCCACGAGGCCGTCGGGCGGCGCGCAGACACCGGCGAGCGCGTCGTGCTCAATCCGTGGCTGTCGTGCGGGCCGCGCGGCATCCAGCCGCCATGCTCGGCGTGCCAGGACGGCCGGTACCCGTGGTGCCGCATGTTCCGGTCCGGCCACCTGCCCGTCTCGATCCATCTCGGCAACTGCGCCGCCGCCGGTGGCGCGCACGCTGAGCGGTTCGCCGCGCACGGCTCGCAGCTGTTCACCATCCCGGACGGCGTCTCCGATGAGGCGGCGGTGCTGGCCGACCCGGTCTCCGTGTCGCTGCGGTCGATCCTGCTCGCCCCGCCGCCATCCGACGGGCGCCCGGTGCTGGTGTACGGCTCGGGGACGCTGGCGTTCGCGGCGCTCGCGCTGCTGCGCCAGCTGTATCCGGCCGCGCGGGTGTGGGCCGCGACCCGGCCCGGCGCCCGGTCCGCGCTCGCGGCGCGGCTCGGCGCGCACACGGTACTGTCGTCGGCGCCCGAGGAGCTCGTCGGCCAGGTGGCCAGCCGGTGCGGCGGCACGCCGCTGCGGCCGTGGAGCGGCCGCGACTGGCTGCAGGACGGCCCGGCGGTGGTGTACGACACCATCGGGTCGGTGCAGACCGTGGAGACCTCGCTCCGGCTGGTTGCGACCGGCGGCAGCCTCGTCATCTCCGGCGTTGAGCCACCGAAGCGGTTCGAGTGGACCCCGCTGTACTTCAAGGAGGTGCGCGTCGTGGGTTCCAACGGCTTCGGCGTCGAGGAGGTCCGCGGCGTGGCCAAGCACGCCATGGAGCACTACTTCGACTTCGTGGCGGCCGGCCTCGACCTGACGCCGGTCATCACCCACCGGTTCCCGCTGGAGCGCTGGCCGGAGGCGGTGCTCGCGGTGAAGAACGCGCGGCGCACCGGTGCGGTCAAGGTGCTGCTCGAGCCGCGCAGCCGGTAACCGTCGGCCCAGGGTCCGCGGTCCGTGAGTGCCTGGCAGCGGCCCGCAGCCGGTGAGCCCCGGCGGCCCCGGGGTCGCGGGCCGGCCAGCGCGCCCCCGGCGCCGATGAGGTCGCACCGGACTGTCGTAGTCGACATCTAGCTAGCGTCGTCTGCATGCCGGAACTCATCGACTACGCGGTGGTCGGGCCGCTCACTGACCTGCGCAGCATCGACCCGGCGCTGCTGGCGCGAATCCCGGCCGAGCCGGTCGAAGTCTGCCGTCCCGTTGCCAGCCTGGTGATCAAGCCCGGCGACGCTGCCACTGTCGGCGTGCCTGCCGCGCGGATCGAGGAGCGGCAACTTCGGCCGGCTGCCGACCTGGTCGGCGCGTTGCTGACCCTGGACCGTGGTCCGCTGGACGTGCCGCGACCGCCAGGGAGCAGGGTGGTGGGGACGTGCCGGCACTTCGCCGTGCTGAGCTGCGCGCTGCTGCGGTACCGCGGGATCGCGGCCCGGGTCCGGTGCGGGTTCGCGACCTATTTCCAGCCGGGCCTTGGTCTCGACCACTGGATCACCGAGTACTGGCACGACCCCGACGCCCGCTGGGTGCGACTCGACAGCGAGATCCTCTCGCAGCAGGTCCTGGCGCACCCCGATGATCTGCGTGCTGGCGAGTTTCTGACCGGCGGCGAGGCATGGGCGGCGTTCCGGATCGGGCAAATAGACGCCGCGCAGTTCGGCGTGTACGGGACCGGTAACTTCGGACCCGCCGAGATACGCGGGAACGCGGTCAGGGACCTCGCCGCGCTGAATAAGGCCGAGATGCTGCCGTGGGATGAGTGGGGTCGCATGACAGCCGAGGCCGGCTAACCGGCTTGCTGCCTCCAGCGCACACGGGGCCGGAGCCCTGAACGGCCGGGTGGCGCGCCGCTGCGCATGTATTCTTCGGTCAAGGGCAGCGCATCCTGACCGTGACTGACTGGTGTCATATGAGGGCGAGGACCGCGACGTATCGCCCGCGTAACTGGCGGGTCCGATGGCCTGTCCTGCGATACTGGCACGATTCCTTCATCAGGCTTCCCTGGCCGCCTCGCATCCTCGGCTGGCTGGTCACTGGCAGCCTCGCCAGTGTCGCGGGCTGGCAGTACATCCCGCTCGGCCCGGTCAGCTTCGAGATCGCCTTCATGACCTCCGTGGCACTGGACGCCCGGCGCGTGCGACGGCTCCCTGGCCCGGTCGCGCTCGAGAATCAGGCTCCGCTTGCGCGGGCACTCCGCGCCGAAGCTCGCCGTCAGGCTGCCCTGCCACGGGTGGCTTCGCCGGGCGGCTGGGATCCGCCGGCGGGCGTCCGCCCGGCGTGGAACTGGACGCCGCCGTCGGGCATAACGCCGAGGCTGGACCGGGTCCCGCTGTGGGCACGGCTCTGGTACAGCACACCGCTGATGGACCGGTACGCGCACGCCTGGCTGTGGCACCACGGCGGCTGGGACGTGGTTCCGCCGGAGGCGTGGTCCCCTCCCATGCCCGCCTGAGCAGCCGTCGGCCCGTCACCAGCAAACCGCGCGAGCTGTCCGACATCGCGGTCGCGCGCCAGGCGGCGGCTGATGGCCGCCGCGCTAGTGAGCGCCAGGGCTAGCGTGTCAGCACGAAGATGCCCGCCGCGGCAGCAGCCAGGGCGGCCGCTGCGGTCAGCTCGGCGTCGTGCTCGGTGACCGGCGCGCGGGTGACCAGGAGCTGGTAATACAGCGGCGCGGCGAGCGCGTGCAGGAACGCGGCTGCGTCGGTGCCAGGTGGGAGCTGATCCCGGCCGATCGCGCGGTCCACGCTCACGCTGATCGCCTCCTGCCGTCCAGCCCAGAACCGCTGCATGACGTCGGCGATCTCGGGCGAGGACATGGCGCCCGCTATCAGCGCTCTGGTGACCGCCGCGCCTTCCGGCACGGACAGGATCGCCTGGACCGCACGTGCCAGCGTGTAGGCATCGGTATCGACGCTGCCGCTATCCGGCAGCTGAATACGCGCCGCGGCCGCGCCAGCAAGCGCCCGGCGCGGCAGCGAGGACTTCAGCCTCGTCGGTGCCATGGCCCCGCGGGCTGGCGACGACGTGCCAGCGGTCCTGGAAGAGAGCTGACGTGACGGACAACGTGACCGGGGAAGTACTCACCGCCGAGGAACGCCGCTGCGCCGCAATCGCCGTGGAGGACTGGGCGGCGCTCGATGAGATTGTCGCCGACGACTTCCTTTACACGCACTCGGTCGGCAAGACCGAGGGCAAGGCGTCCTGGATTGCCGGGATCAAGGCTCACCGACGGGCCGTCGAGCACGAGGGACTCTCGGTTCGCAGCTTCGGCGACGTCGCGCTGCTGTCAGGTGGCTCGGACTACCGGTACGCGGAGCCGTTTCGCGGGGACTCGCACTATGGCGCGATCCTGGACGTGCTGCAGGTCTGGGTTCGCCGGCCCGGCGGCTGGCAGATTGTCACCCAGCACCGCGTGAAGATCGCCGACCGGAACTAGGCGCGCTTTGCGGCCCGGTCGGTCGACGAGCCCGCCGTCCGCGCGATCGCGCGGACGGTCTGTAGTACCGCGGTGCGCGGGGCCGGCGGAGATGGAACCGGACCGCCCCGTTGCGAAACGGGGCGGTCCGGCTTCTCTTATCGGCGTGCTACCGCTGGGCGAGCGTCACCATAGGCCAGCAAGGTCACGCGCGAACCTGGTGAGGTTAGGGACGCCCAGGCCGGTCGCCGGGTTGTAGAGCTCACCGGGGTTACCGCTGTAGAAGACGTTGTCATTGCCGGTGCCTAGCTGGTTGAGTGGCGTGACAGGGCTGGCCGGACCCGCGGCCAGGGAGTACAGGTTCGGGTTCCACAGCCCGATCCGGTGCCCCAGGTAGGAGTCGATGACCGCTGTCGAGCCGTTGAACTGCGGCGACACGAAGCTCGTGCCGCCCCAGCCCGCCTCGAGCGCCGTACCGCCAGCAGCGACCGCCGACGGCTCGTAGAGGAGATAACCGCTGTACGGATCCGCGTCCGCGGACACGTCCGGCACCGCCCGGCCGGAACCGCCGCCAGAGACGAGGGGCGGGGCCGAGGTAACGTCCCAGGATGTCGGCTCGACGAAGTTGGGACCGACCGCCTGGTAGCCGGTCGGGGTCAGGTACTGGACTCCGTGGTAGTTCGAAGTACCCGACACCAGCGTCTGGTAGGACGGCTCAGGCTCCATGGTGCTGAACCCACCACCGCCGCCGGCGACGTTCGGTAGCGCAACATCGGCGTAAGACGAGCCCGTGATGGTCGCGATCGGCTGCCACAGGTAGTCCCAGCCCCAGGCGCGCTGGTTCGGGACGGTGACAGTAACGGACCCGTCGGGGCCGGTGAGCGCGCCGGTCCACGGCACAGTGGTGCCGCCCGCCGCGGTGGCGTACGGGCTGTCCGCCGGGGTGTCGACGGACAGGTTCGTGGTCCCGATGTCACCCGAGGCGTCATAGGCTCCCGCGTCGCCGGCGGCGTCGAAGACCGACTGGCCCTGGTCGGCCAGCTCAAGGAACGCCTCGTCGAACGCGGCGACGTAGGCGGCCGTCTCCTGGCCCGCAGCGACCGCCCCCGCGAGGTAGGTCTCTGACTCGCCCCAGCTCGTCGAGAGCGTGTCGGCGGTGTTCTGGCTGGCCGCGCTGAAGAACGCGTCGATGAATCCCGGGTCGGAGTTGGGTGCCTGGTAGACGATCACGTTGGCGCCCGGAGCCAGACCGCCGGACTGCTCCACGTCCAAGTCGGTCTCGCCAGTGCCCGCGGCGTCGCTCGGGGCGCCGGGCCCGCCGTCCACCTTGTCCACCGTCACGGTCCGGCCGGTCGTCGGCACATTCGCGATGTTCTGCCAGAAGTACTGCGGCGCGCCAGGGTCGAGCGCGGCCAGGGTGACGATGCCGATCGTCTCCCCGGACCCGTTGGCCTTCTTGTACAGCGGGTCCAGCCCGTAGTCGGAGGCGAAGTCCGACGGCAGGAAACTACCGGGCTGGTCCGCAGAAGACGACGACGCCGCGGTGACCGCGCTGTTCTCGTGGACCGCGTGGCTCACAAACGGGGCATAGTTGGTCAGTCCGAGGACGGCGAGCACGTACTGTCCGATGCCGTAGGGCAGTTCCGGCGCTCCGGTGGCGCTGTGCACCGTCTGGGCCCGGACTGTGTTACCGCCAGCGCCGTGTTGCGCCGGGACGTGATAATTCTTCTGCGTGACGGAGAGCGCCTTGTTGAACTGGCGGGCCGTGCCGGAAGCCGACACATCCACGTTGCCCGGGTAGACCGTCGTCGTGATGCCGAACGAGGCCAGGTAGCTCGTCAGCGCGGCGACCACGTTCGAGGTCTGACCGTAGTTCCTGGCGAACTGGCGCACGGAATCGAAGCTGGTGAGGCCCCCGATGACGGCCGACTTGAGCTCGGACGGATCGCGCTCCTTCAGGATGAAGGAGACCTGCTCTGGGGTGCTCGGCGGGGTACCGGCGAATGCCGACGCGCCGTGCAGGGCCGACGCGAGGACCCCGGTCGGCACTTGCTCGGGGGTGTTCGGCCCCGGGGTGGACGAGGCCTGAGC
>JBOHCP010000148.1:0-9460 GCA_050698875.1 Streptosporangiaceae bacterium
GCCGTTCACCGCGTGCCGGTCGCCCGCGCGTGCCCGCGCAACGCCGTCGCCGGCCGCCTTTACCTGACCCGCGAACTCGTCTTTCAGCCTGCGGACAACCGGCGCCTCGATCGTCGAGGACGCCGACCGGACAAATTCACCCATCTGCTGGAGCTTGGCCATCACGGCCTTGCTCTCTACGCCGAACTCCTTCGCGAGTTCGTACACCCGGACCTTCGCCACTGCGCTCCCTCTACTCGGCCCGGGAAATACCGGGCCTGCCAGCCGGCCGGGGCAGGGCGTGCTCCGTCCGGCGTCAGTTTGTGCTGTTCATCGCCACATGCTCATCGGGCGCTCATTGCAAGTCAGCCTTCTTTCGTCCGGTGCCCCCGGCTGTGGGCACCGTCAGGTGGTCCGCGACCTTGCCCGTCGGCAGGGCTGCCGGCAGGCGAAGGGCCCGCGGAAACGCCTTGCGGCGCTGGGCTCGCTCCCAGCATGCCAGGCTCGGATGCAGGTACGCACCCCGGCCAGGCAGCCGGAAGGTGACGTCGGGAACAATCTCATCCCCTGCCACCACCACGCGGATCAACTCGGACTGAGCCGCCCGCGAACCGCAGCCAATGCAGGTACGGACCGGCGCGGCCTGTCCGCCGTCCAGCTTACAGGCCCTGCGCGCCGTCGGCACCGGCCGCGGTGCCCGACTCGCCCGCAGTGCCCGACTCGCCCGGGCTGTGCGGGCTGTGCGGACTGTGCGGGCTGTGCGGGCTGTGCGGGCTGTGCGGGTCCTTGCCGGCCGCGTCGTCGGGTGCCGCGGACACCGTGGCGGTGCCAGCCTCCGCGGTGTCCGGCCTGATGTCGATCCGCCAGCCGGTGAGGCGGGCGGCGAGCCGTGCGTTCTGGCCCTCCTTGCCGATCGCCAGCGAGAGCTGGTAGTCAGGCACGATCACCTGAGCGACCCGCGCCTGCGCGTCCACCACGTTCACCTTCGTCACCCTGGCCGGCGACAGGGCGTGGGCGACGAACTCGGCCGGATCGGCCGAGTAGTCCACGATGTCGATCTTCTCTCCGTGTAGCTCAGTCATGACGTTCCTGACCCGGCTGCCCATCGGGCCGATACACGCTCCCTTGGCGTTGACGCCCTGCTGGTGCGAGGTCACCGCGATCTTGCTCCGGTGGCCAGCCTCGCGCGCGATGGCGGCGATCTCCACCGCGCCGGACGCGATCTCGGGCACCTCAAGCGCGAACAGCTTCTTCACCAGGTTGGGGTGGGTGCGCGACAGCGTCACCGACGGTCCGCGGTAGCCCTTGCGGACGTGCAGGACATAGCAGCGGATGCGCTCCCCGTGCACGTACCGCTCACCGGGTACCTGCTCGGTCGGCGGGAGGATCGCCTCCAGCTTGCCCAGGTCGACGAGCACGGCCCGCGGATCCCTGCCCTGCTGGATAACGCCAGCCACCACATCGCCCTCGCGGCCCGCGTACTCGCCGAAGGTCAGCTCGTCCTCCGCGTCGCGGAGCCGCTGCAGTATCACCTGCCTGGCCGTGGTCGCCGCTATCCGGCCGAAACCCACGGGCGTGTCGTCGTATTCAGCGCCCAGTTCGCCGTCCGTGCCGGTCTGCCGCGCCCAGACGGTCACGTGACCGCTGCGGCGGTTTACCTCAACCCGGGCAACGGCCGCCGCGCCCTCGGTCTTGTGATAGGCCACCAGCAGGGCATCCTCGATAGCCTTGATCGCCAGGTCGAGCGAGATGTCCTTTTCTGCCTCCAGGCTCCTCAGGACGCTCAGGTCAATGTCCACCTATGTCCTCCTCGCCCGCCTCATCGTCGAGATGGCTGAACTCGACCTGGACCCGGCCGGGGCCAAGGTCGGCGTAGCGGTACTCGCGCGTCACGCCGTCCCGGTCCAGGATCACGCCAGACTCGCTCACGCCGGTAATCCGGCCCTCGATCCGCTCGCTCTCGTCGCCGTCGGATCGCGACGTCACGACCAGCCGGCCGACGTTGCGGCGCCAGTGCCGCGGCAGCGCCAGCGGCCGGTCGACGCCCGGTGACGACACCTCAAGCGTGTACGGCTCGGCACCCATCTCGGCGGCACCGTCCAGCCTGCTCGATAGCTCGCGGCTGGCGAGCGCGATATCGTCCAGGCTCACCCCGCCGTCAGCATCGACGATGATGCGCAGCACCAGGCGCCGGCCCGCCCTGGCAACCCGGATCGCCTCCAGGTCCATGTTCATCGCGTGCACGACCGGCTCGAGCAAGCTGGTGAGCCGGCGTGGATCGGGGGCCGGGCCGGACGGGGCGGGCCGAGGCGCCGCGGCGCGGCCACTAACCTTGGCCTGGCTAGCGGCAGGACCTGGACGCAAGCCGCGGCGCGAGCCACCGTGCATGACGACCTCCTCGCCCGCGAGCCATGCTGTTGGTGCTGTTCAGGGCACCGTCACCTAGCCTAGCCGGGACGCGGCGTAGCAGGCCGCTAGCGTGACATGCTGAGCCGCGGCGCCGGGCTCCGCCAGCGGGCTCCGGTGCCGACACACGATGCGGAGGATGCTGAGGTGACGGACGAGACGCCGGTCGGCGACGCCCGTCTCGGTGGCCTTGCCGGGCCGAGCCGGCGCAGCCTGCTCGTCGCCGCGGGCGCGGCACTGCCGGTCCTGCTCACCGCGTGCAATGGGATGCGGGCGCTCGGCACCCCGCCGCCACCGCCGCGCGACATCCGGGTGCTGCGGGCGGCTATCACGGCGGAGGAACTGATGGTCGCCACGTACGCGACCGCGATCACACGGCTGCCGGCGAGCCCGGCGCCCGGCGCGACCGGTCTGCTAGCAGCGGTGCACGCCGTCCAGGCCGAGCACTCCGCGCACCTGGCCCAGCTCAGATCCCGGCTGATCGAGCCGGCCGGCGCGCCGACTCCGTCGGCATCGCGACCACCCACGGTCGTCGCGGGCAGCAGCCTCACCAGCGCGGTCGCGGCGCTCAAGCAGACCGAGCAGGCCGCGTCGGACCGGCTGCTCGGGCAGCTCGCCGGGCTGCCGCCCGCGCTGGCCCAGCTGTTCGCGAGTATCGCGGCGTCCGAGGCGACCCACGTCCCGCTGCTCCAGCAGGCCCAGGCGGCCTCGCGATGACCAGCCGGGCCGCCGCGGCGATCGCGGCGCTGCAGCAGGCGCTCGCCGCCGAGCAGGCCGTGTCGTATGGGTATGGCGTGGTGGGCGCTCATCTGCCCGCCGGATCGGCCGCGGTGGCCGCTGCCGACGCCGACTGGGTGGCGCACCTGCGGGCTGGCGACCAGCTGACCGAAATGATCAGCGCCCGCGGCGGCCAGCCCGCAGCGGCGGCCGTCGCGTACCGGCTGCCCTTCCCGGTGACATCGGCAGCCGCGGCGCAGCGGCTCGCGGCGACCATGGAGGACAGCGTGACGCAGGCCTACCTCTTTGTCGTGGCCCTGCCCGAGGCCGGGCTGCGCAGCTTCGGCGCCCGGCAGGTTCGGGCCGCCGCGCTGCGCGCCGAATCCTGGCGCGGCACGACCGAGGCGTTCCCCGGCCTGCCGGCCAGCAGCCTGCGCCGCTAGGATCCGGTGGCCAGCACCCGCTTGATCATCGAAGCGGCACCCTCGAGATCCTCGTCGGCTGCGATCTGCTCGGCCCACGACCACCAGAACCACCACCGCCCGTCCTGGCCGCGGCCGGCGTAGACATCCTCGGCGAGGACCGCAGCGGCCGGGTTCACCACGTGCAGGCTCGGCACCTGGCCCGGCGGCGTGATGACCCTGACGCGCAGGCCATGGCTGGCCAGCACCACGGCGAGGCCCTCGAGCCGGGCAAGATTGGCCAGCCACGTCCTGCTCGGCGGAGCCTGGATCGCCGTCATGCCGTCACCTCTGGTAGCCGTGAAACAGCGTAGAGTAATGACACGGCTCTAGAATGCTATGCTTGCGGCCAAGATGCAATGTGCAATGCGAAAATCGCAGATCGGGGAATCCCCCACCACTGGACGCACTGGCAGCATTACCACCACACTATGGTGAACCCCGGTAAAGAAGCAGTTGAGACGGCCGAGGGAGGTAGGAGTGGCGACCGCGCACAGCCCGACGGTCCGGCGGCGCCGCCTCGCCCTTGAGCTCCGCCGCCTGCGTGAGGCAGCGAAGCTGACCTGCGAGGAAGTAGCCGAGCAGCTTGAGTGCTCCGCGTCGAAGATCAGCCGGGTCGAGACCGGCCGCGTCTCAGTGTCACCACGCGACGTCCGCGACATGCTCGTGATCTACCGGGTGCCGGAAGATCAGCGCGACGGCATGGTCCAGCTCGCCAGGGAGTCCAGGCAGAAGGGCTGGTGGCACGCCTTCGGCGACACGGTGCATCCGCATTTCGCCACCTATCTGGGCCTGGAGAGCGCGGCGTCGCAGATCAGGCTCTACAAGGGAACCCGCATCCCGACGCTGCTGCAGACCGAGGACTACGCGCGCGCGGTCAACGCCGCGGGCCGGGTCAGCGGCCAGTTCGACAGCGACGAGCGGCTGTTCGCGCTGCAGATGGAGCGCCAGCGGCAGGCCAGGACCAACCCGCCCAGGGTGTGGGCGGTGCTCGACGAAGCCGCGCTGCGCCGTCAGGTCGGCGGACCGGAAGTCATGCGCCAGCAGCTCGAGTACCTGTGCGAGGTGAGCTCGGGCCCGAGTCTCTTTCTGCAGGTCATCCCGTTCAGCGGCGGCGCCTATGTCGCCCTGGACCTGCCGTTCGTGGTCCTGGCCTTCCCCGACCCGGTCGACCCCGACGTCGTCTGCATGGGGTACGCGACCGGCTGCCTGTGGATCGAGGACATGGCCGAGGTTGACCGGTACAACCTGTTCTTCCACCACCTGCAGGCTGCAGCGCTCTCGTTCGACGACTCAGTGGCGCTGATGACCTCGGTGCTCAAGGAGCTCTAACGGCCGGCCAGTTCAGCCGGCAGTGACATGGCGTGCAGGACCGTGAGCCTGGACACGGCACGGGTGAGCGCGACATAGAGCCGGTGCAGCCCGCGCGCCTCGGCGGCCGCGATGCGAGCCGGCTCCACGACGATGACCTGGTCGAACTCCAGGCCCTTCGCGAGCGTCACCGGCACGACGGTGATCACGTCACTGGCCGCGGCGCCGTCAAGCACTGCGTGCGGCACACCGGCGCGCGCCAGCATCTCGCTGATCTCCGGTATCTGCTCGTCGGCGGCGATGACGGCCACCGACCCGGCGGCCCGCAACGCGTCGGCGCATTCCTCGGCCACCGCGTGGGCGAGGCCCGCGTCGCCGAGCTGCCGCAGCAGCAGCGCGCCGGGATCCTGGCGCACCGACGACGCCGGGCGTAGGTCGGGGGCGATGTGCGGGAGCAGTCGCGAGGCGAAGTCCAGTATCTGCCGCGGCACCCGGTAGCCGGTGTCGAGCACGCACAGCTCAGCCTCGGACTTGCCGAGATGGCCGAGCAGCTGCTGCCAGCTGCTCGTGGCCCACGGCGTGGTGCCCTGCGCGATATCCCCGAGCACGGTCGCCGAGCCGGTCGCGCAGCGCCGGCCGATCGCCCGGCACTGCATGGGCGACAGGTCCTGCGCCTCGTCAATGACGATGTGGGCGAGGCTCGGCGTCCGCTCGATCAGGTCAGCTGCCTCGTCGATCAGCACCGCGTCGGCCGTGCTCCAGCGGGCCGAGCCGGGTCCGCGGGGCGGGCTTGCCCAGCCCATCGCCGCCTGCTCGGCGGCGTCCAGGACGCCGTCCGCGGCCCGGCCGCGCAGCCCAGGATCCGCGAGCAGCCCGAACACCAGGCGGACCGGATCAGCCTTCGGCCATACCTGCGCGACCGTCTGCTGCACCGTCCTGCTCCGCCGCACCGAGTCGTGCGTGCGGTCGTCACACGTCTCGCCGGACGCCTCCATCCTGGTGAGAATCACGTGCGCGATCCGGTGCGCGAGCATCGCGCGGCCGGTCCCGTACCGCACGCCGCGGTCGCGCAACTCGGTGACGAGCCCGGCAATGTCGTGCGCGGGCACCCGCCAGCGCCTGGATCCCCTGGCCAGGATGATCGCCTCCGCGGGCGGCTCCAGCCGCGCCCACAGCGCAGTCCTGAGCACCGTGGCCATCCTGGCATCGCCCTTGATCCGCGCCGCGATCTCGGAATCGGTGCCGCGCACCGGCAAGGCGGCGGTGAGGTCGGTCACGGACAGCTGCGTCACGTCGAGTTCGCCCAGCGCCGGCAGCACCCGCTCGATATAGGCAAGGAAGGCCTTGTTGGGGCCCACCACGATCACGCCGCCCCGGCTGAGCCGCTGCGCGTGCGCGTAGAGCAGGTACGCCACCCGGTGCAGGCCAACGGCCGTCTTGCCGGTACCCGGCGCGCCCTGCACGCATACCGTGTGGTCAACGCTCGCCCGCACGATGTCGTCCTGCTCCGGCTGGATCGTCGCGACGATGTCCCGCATCGGCCCCGACCGGGGCCGCTCGATCTCTTCGATGAGGATCCGGCTCGGCGCGGCCACCTGGCCGTGCCCGAACCCCTCGTCCTCGAACGCGGTCAGCTCGCCAGCGGCGAAACCGAAGCGGCGCCGCCGGGCCAGCCCCATCGGATCAGACTGGCTGGCCCGGTAGAACGGCCGCGACACCGGCGCCCGCCAGTCGATCACGACCGGGGTGCCGTGCGGGTCGTGTACGTGGCGCCGGCCGATGTGGAACTGCGAGCTGGCCCATGCCTCGGTGGCCGCTCCGGCGCCGTCCAGACCGGCGGAAAGGCCCGCGTCGCGGTAGTCAAGCCGCCCGAAGAACAGCGGGGTGTCCGGGATGTCACGCAGCGATTCCGCGCGCCGGTACAGCTCGGCCTTCAGGTATTCCTCCGAGACCGGGTCGCCACCCATGGCGCGCAGCGACAGCACGTCCGCCCGCATCAGCCGGAGAAACTCGCGCGACCGGCGCAGCTGCTCGCGCTCGGCCGCTAGTACGTCAGTGTCGTCGTCCGCCGTGGCCTCCGCTGCCGACGACATGAAACATCACCTCGCAGACAGGTTTCGGGTGCACAAAGGGCTGGAGATCGTAGCACTGCCGAGGTGAGCCCGACAACCGAATAACGCGGTGCGCAGGCTATCCGCCGAACGTCAGAACAGGACCGACATGAAGGCGCCGACGTCGGTGAACCCGGCGTGCCGGTACGCCCCCCTGGCCGGGAGGTTGAAGTCGTTCACGTACAGGCTGACGACGGGTGCCAGCGTGAGCGCGGTGCGGACCACCGCGGCCATGCCCCGGACGGCGTGCCCGCGGCTGCGCGCGTCCGGCGGAACCCAGACCCCCTGGATCTGGCACGCCAGCGGCGTCACGGCACCGATCTCGGCCTTGAACAGCACCTGGCCGTCATCCTCGATTCGCGCGAACGACCGGCCCGCGGCGATGAGGTCGGCCACTCGCGCGCGATACGCGGCGCCGCCGTCAGCGCCGATGGGCGAGACGCCGACCTCCTCGGTGAACATCGCGACGCAGGACGGCAGCACGGCGTCCAGCTCGCACGGCTGGACGGCCCGCACCAGCGGGTCGGGCTCCACCGGGGACGGTCCGGAGATAGCCATGACCGGCTGGACCGGCCGGATGTCACGCGGCGCTCCCCACGACGGCGCGAGCAGCGGCCATAGCTGCGCGACGGCCGGGGCCGGGCCCACGATGGACGAGCAGCGCCGGCCCTGCATCCGGGATTTCGCGGCGAACGCCTCGATGGCGTCCGGCCCGGCCTGGACCGGCACCAGGTTGCCACCGGAGTAGCACACCGCGGTGAGCTCGCCGCCGTCGGGGTAGCCCCACAGCTGGCCGCCCAGCCGCGCCGGATCCATGCTGGCCGAACGCACTCGCGAGCCGACGAAGACATTGGCGATGGGATCCCGGTCGCAGAGGGCGAGCACCTCATCGCGGTCGTGATCAGTGAGCAGCCGCAGCGACGCCGAGCGCCACGGCCTGGTGCGCAGCACATCTTTAGCGTAACGGCTGCGCGGGCCACGCTAGGCGCGAGGTGGAGGCAACGCCGCGCAGGTCCCGTTCACCAGGCCTGGCCCGTCCGGCAGTGCCCCGCTGGCCAGGTAACGGTCGAGGTAGCCGTTCACGCAGCCGTTACTCGGATACGCCAGCGACTGCCCGTGATTGCCGCCGCCGGTGACGGCGACCAGGCGGGCGCTCGGCAGCAGCCGCCTGGCGACCAGGGCGCCCTGGTACGGGGTCGCCGCGTCGAGCGTGCCCTGCAGCATGAGTATCGGAGGCAGCCAGGCACCGTCCACCCGGAGCGGCGCCGCCGGGCCGCGGACCGGCCAGAACGCGCACGCCGCGTTGAACCACGCGTTGGCCCACGACTCGTACGGCGCGCTCGCGGCGGCGCGCCTGGTGTCGGCGTCCCACCGGGCCCAGTTGCGCGGCCAAGCCGCGTCGCTGCACTCCACCGCGTTGTACACGGCGAACTCGTTCTCGTCCTGCTGGCCGACCTGCCGGTAGAGCGTGACAAGCTGCGCAGCCGACCCGCCGCGGACGTAGCTCGCGAGCGCGCTGGCCTCCTGCGGCCACCAGGCGTCGTCGTAGCCGCCGACCAGCACCGTGTCGCTCAGCTCGGCTGGCCCGATGAGCGGCCCGGACGGGCCGGCGATGGGGCTGACCGCCAGCCGGGCCATCGTGGCGGCGACCGTCGCGCTCACGGCGGCCTGCGTGCTGCCGAGCCGGTACGTCGCGTCGCCCGTCGCGACCCAGGCGAAGAACGCCTCCATCCGGCCCTGGAACGCGTAGTCCTGATCGATGTTGTCGGCGTACCACGCGCCGGCCGGGTCGACGACGCTATCGAGCACCATCCGCCTGACTCGGTGCGGGAACAGCGTCGCGTACACCTGGCCCAGGTAGGTGCCGTACGAGACCCCGTAGTAGCTGATCTGGCGCTGACCGAGCGCGGCTCGGATCGAGTCCATGTCCCTGGCCGAGTCCGCGGTCGTAAGGTAGGGCAGCAGCCAGCCGGCCTGCTGCTCGCAGTCGGCCGCGTACTGCCGGGCGCGGTCCTCAAGCGCCTTCTCGGCGGCCGGACTCGCGGGCACGTAGCCCGGCCGGGGGCCGGCAAAGAAGGCGGGATCGCAGCGCAGGGCAGGCACCGAGGCGGCCACGCCCCTCGGGTCGAAGCCGACGATGTCATAGTCGGCGGCGACGGCGGGCGACAGCCCCGCGGCCGTGCTCGCGGCCATCGACCGCCCGGCCCCGCCTGGGCCGCCCGGGTTCACCAGCAGCACGCCCTGCTGCTGCGCGGCGGGCGCGGTGGCCGGCACCTCCGACAGCGCCAGCGTGATCTTCCGGCCGCCGGGGCGCGCGTAGTCGAGCGGGACCCGCACGCTTGTGCAGCGCAGCCGGCTGGCGACCGCCGCGCCGGCGGCGACCGCCGGGCACGGATGCCAGCGCAGCGCCGCTCCCGCGGGGCGCGCCGACGCGCCCGAGCAGCCGGCCAGCGCGGCGGCCAGCGGGGCGGGCAT
>JBOHCP010000149.1:0-9456 GCA_050698875.1 Streptosporangiaceae bacterium
CCACCCGGCGGCGGTGCAGGCGCCCCTGCGGAAGCCGCGGCCGCAGGGGATGGCGGCGCTGGCGCGGGAACCGGTGCGGGGGCGGGAGCCGGTACGGGCACGGGCGCAGCAGCAGGCGCGGCGGCCACCGGGGCCGGTGCTCCCATCGCAGCGGGCATCTTGGTTGCTCAGAAGGTCGCAGGGACAGCGAAGGACATGGCGGCCGCGCAGGCGGGGGGCCCCAGTGGAAGCTGACCGGCCTGCCGAGCGGACCTACGGGAACTGGCGCAAGCCGACCTCGCCCGGCATCGGCAACCTCGGGCTGGCCGCCACCATCATCTTTCTCGGCGGAATCGCGCTCACCGTCATCGCCATGATGATCTCGCTGATCGCCGGCGTCGTCATGCTCGTGCTGGTCGCGGCGACGCTGGCGCCGCTCTTCTTCAAGGACCGTTACGGGAGAACGATGCTTCAACGCATGACAGCCAGGCTGGCGTGGGAGCGGGGCCGCAGTAATGGGCAGCACATCTACCGGTCCGGGCCGCTCAGCAAGACCGGCTCGGGGTCATTCCGGCTGCCCGGCCTCGCCGCGGCGATTTCGGTCCATGAGGCAACGGACAGCTATGGACGACCGTTCGGCCTGATCGAGGTGCCGGCCACGGGTCATTACTCCGCCGTCTTCGAGTGCGGCGCCGACGGCGCTTCGCTCGTTGATCCCGACCAGGTCGACACGTGGGTGGCCTACTGGGGCGCCTGGCTGGCATCCCTGGCACACGAGCCGAGCCTGGTCGCCGCCGCGGTGTCGATCGAGACCGCTCCGGACCCGGGCACGAGGCTTGCCACCGAGGTCCGCACCCAGCTGAAGCCGGAGGCACCGCCGCTTGCCCGGCAGGTCCTCGAGCAGATCGTGCGCCAGTACCCGCCCGGCTCGGCGCAGATCAGCGCCCGGGTGTCGATCACCTACAGCGCGCTGCCGCACGCCGGCACCCGACGCCGGGACCGCAGCGATATGGCCAGAGAGATCGGTACTCGACTGCCGGGCCTGTCCGCGCGGCTGGGCATGACCGGAGCCGGCGAGGCGCGGCCAATGACCGAGCGGCAGATCGCCGAGATGGTCAGGATCGCCTACGACCCGAGCGTGCACAGCCTGATTGAGACGTCACGCGACGTCGGCGGCTCAGGGCTGACGTGGGCCGACGCGGGCCCGGTCATGGCACAAGAGTCGATCGGGAACTATCTGCACGACTCGGCCGCGAGCATCACCTGGGGGATGAGCGAGGCCCCACGCGGCGAGGTGCTGTCGAGCGTCCTGACGGGGCTGCTGGCGCCGCACCGCGACATTGCCCGCAAGCGGGTGACGATCCTCTACCGTCCGCACGACCCGGCCTCGGCCGCTCAGCTGGTCGAGCGCGACAGGCGGGACGCTGCATTCCGCCTGGGCGGGCCGAAGCCCGCGGCGCGTGACATGGTCAATGCCGCAGCCGCGGAACAGTCTGCCAGGGAAGAGGCCAAAGGTGCCGGCCTGGTCCGGTTCGCGATGCTGGTCACGGCGACCGTCGAGTCGCCCGCGGAGCTGCCCGCGGCTGCGGCCGCGATTGACGTGCTGGCTCCGCCCGCCCGCATCCAGCTGCGGCGCATGTACGGATCACAGGCAACGGCCTTCGCGGCGGCCCTGCCCATCGGGATCGTGCTGCCCGATCATCTGCTCGTCCCGCAGTTCATCCGTAACGCCTCGTAGGCCCGGCATGACCACGAAGCCCCCGCGCCCCGCTGTAGGCCGACCCGGCCCCCGCGGCTTCCCCGGCCCTGGCGGCGGGAAGGCAAGCCTGGTCGAGGCCCCGCCCGAGTGGCGGGGCACGACAGTTCAGGTCTGCGGCCTGTGGCCGTTCGCGGCCGGCTCGGGCACGCCGATGACCGGCGTGCCGGTCGGCCGGGTCCTGGACACCGGCGCCACGCTCTGCATGGATCCGATCAACTGGTTCTCCCGGGCCGGGCTGATCCACAATCCGAGTCAGCTGATCCTCGGCAAGCCGGGTCTCGGCAAGTCGACGCTGGTACGGCGGCAGGTACTCGGCCTGGCCGGGTTCGGCACCTACCCGCTCATCCTGGGTGACCTCAAGCCCGACTACACCGACCTAATCCGCGCTTTGGGCGGCCAGATCGTCCGTCTCGGTCGGGGCCTCGGCTCGCTCAACGTCCTCGACCCGGGGGAGATCGCCGCCGCGGCACGCCGGCTGTCGGGCTCCGCCCGCCGGCAGCTGGTCCTGCAGGGTCGCGGCCGCCGGCTCAACATGCTCTCCGCGCTGGTGACGATCTTGCGAAATCAGCCCGTGGTCGACCGCGAGCGCACGATCATCAGCGTGGCGCTGCGATTGCTCGACGAGCGCCACCCGGGCGTGCCGGTACTGCCCGACCTGATCCGGCTGATCGACGAGGGCCCTGACGAACTTCGCCAGATCACCCTTGCCCGCAACGACGAGGGCCGGTACCGGGACGCCACCGACGGACTGCACGCGTCGCTGATCGGCCTGCTGGACGGATCCATGGGCGATAGCTTCGCCCGGCCCACCACCACCCCGCTGAGCCTCGACTCGCCCGGCGGCGTCTGCATCGACATCAGCGGCATCGACGAAGCCGACACCGAGCTGCAGGCGGCCGTCTTGCTGGCGTGCTGGAACGACGGGTTCGGCGCGATTGAGTCGGCACACGCCCTGGCCGATGCCGGGCTCGCTCCGCAGCGCAACTTCTACGTTGTCCTGGACGAGCTGTGGCGGGTGCTGCGGGCGGGCCGCGGCCTCGTCGACCGCGTCGACGCCCTCACCAGGCTGAACAGGCAGCAGGGCGTCGGCCAGACGATGATCACCCACACGATGGCCGACCTGCTGGCGCTGCCGGACGCCGCTGACCGCATGAAGGCCCAGGGCTTTGCCGAGCGGGCCGGAATGGTGGTGTGCGGCGGCCTGCCGGAAGCGGAGATGCAGTCGCTCACGCAGGTAGTCCGGATGTCCGATCGCGAGCGTCGGATGATCATCGACTGGTCGACGCCGCCCTCGTGGGACACGCTGCTCAACCGCGAGGGCGAGCCGCCCGGCAGAGGGAAGTTCCTGGCCAAGGTCGGTACCCGGCCAGGCATCCCGTTCCATGCCGAGCTCACCCCGGCCGAGTTCGAGCTCAACAACACCAACAAGCGCTGGGACATGGCGGAGACGCACCGGTGAGCGTCACGCGGCCCAGCCGGACAGTGGAGGAACTGCTGACGCGGATTGCCGTCGCTGCGCTTGGCGCAGTCGTCGTGCTGGTCCTCGTGACCTGGCTGGCGATCCGTATCGGCGCGGCAATCGACCACCGCCCGCTCCCGGCCGACAACCCGTTCGCGGCGGTGATCTCGCTGCTAGCCGGCAAGTCGACCTGGCCGGGCCCGGGCGCCTCGGCGACGGCTGCAGCAGAGCTAGCGCTGCTCCTTGCGGCCGGCGTCCTCGTGGCACGATGGCGGTCCGGGCCGCGCCGCCGGCTCGGCGTCGACGCGGCGGTCCGGCACCTGGCCAGCCGACGCGACCACGCGGAACTCTCTGGCGAGCGCGCCGCCGCCGCCGCGACGCGGCTGGGTGTGCAGGCCGCGCTCCCCGGCGTGCGTGTCGGCCTGGCCCTCGCGACTGGCAAGCCCGTGTACGGCAGCTGGGAGATGACGCAGGCCGACATCTGGGGCGCCCGGCGCGGCAAGACCACCTCGCGCGTCGTGCCGGCCATCCTCGACGCGCCCGGCGCGGTCGTGGCGACCTCCAACAAGCGTGACGTCGTCGACACGACCCGGACGGTGCGGGCCGAGACGGGCTCGGTCTGGGTCTTCGATCCGCAGGCCGTCGCCGCAGAACCGCCCTCGTGGTGGTGGAATCCGCTGAGCTATGTCACGAACGTCGACAAGGCGACCCGGCTCGCGGCGGTGCTCGCCCATGCCGCCCGACCCGACGGCGCCCGCCAGGATGCCTTCTTCGACCCCAAAGGCGAGCAGTTGCTGGCCTTCCTGCTGCTCGCGGCGGCCGCCTGCCGCACCCCGGTGACGACGGTGTTCGAGTGGACGGCCGACCCTACCGACGTCATGCCGGTCGATATCCTGCGTGCGGCCGGGCACGAACTGCCCGCGCAGGCCGTGCAGGGCGTGATCAACTCACCGGACAAGCAGCGCGCAGGCGTGTACGGGACCGCCGAGAAGATCGTCAACTTCCTGGTCAACCCCGCCATCACCGAGTGGGTGACACCGGGCGCGGGGCCCGGCGCGCGACCGGAGTTCAGCCCGCACGACTTCGTCGCCGGCACCGGGACGCTCTACCTGCTGTCCAGGGAGGGACAGGGCACGGCGGGCCCACTGGTAACCGCCCTCACTGTCGCCACGATCGAGGCCGCGGAGGAACTCGCCACCCGGAGCCCTGGCGGCCGACTGTCGGTTCCGTTGCTCTGCGTCCTCGACGAGGCGGCGAATGTCTGCCGCTGGAAGGACCTGCCGGACCTGTATAGCCACTACGGATCGCGCGGGATCGTGCTCATGACGATGCTGCAGAGCTGGGCACAGGGAGTGAGCGTCTGGGGGGAGGACGGGATGACGAAGCTGTGGTCCTCCGCGAGCATCCGGGTCTACGGCGGCGGCGAGGTCGACCCTCGCTTCCTCGGCACCCTGAGCCAGCTCATCGGCGACTATGAGGCACGGACCACGAGCCTGAGCGTCCAGCACGGGCGGGCGGGCGGCCGGTCTACCACCACCTCTACCAGGGTAGAGCGGATCCTCGAGGTCGCTGACCTTGCCGCGCTCCCGATGGGCCGCGCCGTGGTGTTCGCCTCCGGCAGCCGGCCGATCCTGGTGCAGACCGAACCGTGGTATTCCGGCCCGCACGCCGAGCACGTACGCGCGGCAATCGCTCGCCGGGCGCCCGTCCTCGACGGCGGCTGGACCGCATACGATCTGCAGCCCGGCATCCCCGGAAAGGGCATCCAGTCTGGTAACCCGCCAGCCGCAGTCCGGTCAGCCATCACGCGCCAGGCCCTGCCGAGCAGTCCGCAGGAGCCAGAGTGACCACGTCCGGCCCGGTCTCTGCCCACGGCGCGAGCGCGGCGGGTCCCGCAGACGGCCGGATCGCCCCGGTCTACTCCGATCTGGAGTCCTGGGTGCACGAGATACTGGCTCAGGTGGTCCGCCGCCGGCTGGGCGGCCATCTGACCTGGTGCCCGGAGTGGTACCGGCACGCCGAGGCCATCATGAGGCTGATGGCAATGTGGGAGGAGTGGGAGCGGGCGGCCGACGAGGGCACCATGTCGAACTGGTGGCTCGACCACTGCGACCCGCATATGGCAGTTTTGATGTCGCGCGACAATGGGCCGTTCATGGCGTGCACGGAGAAGGAGCACCGCCCGCTCGGCCCACTGCCGCTGGCGCCGCGCAACCCCAAGCTATGGCGGGACACTGTATTCAGCGACCGCGCCGACTCGGCGCCCTAGCGCTCGGCGCCGCGGTCCCGGTCCGCTTCGGGGCCCGACCGCTTGCGCTCCGGTCGGCCAGGCCTGCCCGACTCCCGGTTCCTGCCGGGACGACCGTGAGCCTTGGAGGCGGTCCCGACGGCCGCCGCAGCCTCGGGGTCTTGTCTGCCGGTCGCGCGCGAGTTCCGATTCGCCGAGACTCCCCACGGCTTGCCGCGGTGCAGGGCAGCTTCCTCGCCCGCGAGCGCGAGTACCTCTTTCACGGTCACTACCGCGTGCGTCGTCACGTCGTCGGTTGCCAACGGCGGATCATAGAAATAGGCGCTCATAGGTTGTCCCTCCGCGCTGTAGACCGCTCCACTCGCGATGCCACGTCAGTCACCCTGCCATCCGGATCGGCCGACTCGCGTCATCGCCGCTTAGCGCGCGGTAGAGCTCGGTCGTCTCTTCCTGCGGGCTGCCTGCCGGGTCAATCGCCTGAATCGACTCGTGGCACGCGGCCCAGGCCGACCTCACCCCGGCCGGGCTGCCCGCCGCGTACTCGGCCCGCATCAGCACCCGGCTCAGCTGTTCAGCCGCGGGGTCTGCGCGCAGGCCAGCCTGGGCGGCGGCCGCGGCCGCGGCTGCATCGCCGGCAGCTAGCTGGCTCTCGGCCAGCCGCAGGCTGGCGTCAACAACCTGGGCACTGATGATCTCGATCACCGACGTGTCCAGCCACCAGTAGCGGCTGCCGCCCAGCGGGCGGCCGCGGACCAGCGCCATCGCGGCCGCGAGCTTGCCGCGGTCTCCTGAGTTCAGGCCCGCCTGGAACAGCTGCGTGAACTCGGCCCAGTCCAGCTGGGCCTCGCCGCTGAGCACGTACTGGCCCGCGTCGTGACGAATGTAGTAGCCGCCAGCGGCGGAGAGGCCGAGCGCACGCCTGGTCCTGGTGATGAGCTGACGCACCGCGGCCACTGGCTTCGGGTGGCTCGGATCCGTGCCGAGCAACGCCGCGAGTGCGGGAGCCGACAGCCCGTCAGGCGCGGTCAGCGCGAGCGCGACCACAAGCTCGGCATGCTGGCCGGCGACGGCACGCTCGGTCCCGGTAATCTCCACCGGGCCGAGGATGCCGATGCGCAGCGGCGCCGGGACAGCAGCCGGATCCGCAGGGTTCACGTCGACCCCGCCCGCGATGACCGCATCCACCGCGTCGACGGTGACCCCTGCGACTTGCGGCGCGGGGCCGATGGTGGAGTCCGCATCCGGCGGCTCCCGCTCGTCGGGCGACGGGATATCGGTGTCTTCGGGGTCGGCGAAGCCCGGCTCTTGGTCGCCGGCGTCTTCCTGCCCGGCATCCGCGACGACACCGGTCAGCCAGGGCGGCGTGACGAAGTCGGCGTACGGCGGCTCGTCCGCCCCCACGTCGTCGAGCGTGGCGGCCGTTGCGAACAGGCTGCCCAGCGCCTCGTAGTCGGCAGCAGTGAGCGCCGCCGACCGGACCACGATCTCGTGTCCTGCGCCGAGGAAACCCAGCCGGACGGTCGCGGTGGCGTGGCCCTGGTCGGCCGAGTCGGCTGCCAGGTCGATGGTCACCGGCGCGTTGACAGCCCGGTCCGGCGGGCTGGGCACCAGCACCGCGATGCCGCTGCCGCCATCGGCGAGCCCGAGCAGCTCCTCGAGCTGCGCGGGTGTGGGCGGTATCCGGCCGACGAGCAGCGTCAGGCCAAAGTCCTCGTCATCTGGCCTGGCGAGTCGGCGATCACGGACCCCCGACGGACCGAGCAGCCTGTCCGCGGTGCTGAGCCGGCTGGTAACGGTCTGCTTGCGCAGCCGGAGCAGGCGGAGGGCATCGTCAAGGGTGTCACAGTGCTCGGCGCGGTCGAGATGCTCCAGTTCGGCGAACGGCCCGGCCACAACGAGGTCGTACCAGCCCGACCACTGATTCGTCGCGAACTCCACGGCAGCCGTGGTGATGAACTGGTCGGTGACCACGGGCCGACCGCGCACGACGGCGACCCGCATGAGCTCGAGATCCAGCAGCAGGTATCCGCTGGTCGTGGTGCCCACCGTGAACAGGCCGGGCATCACGTCACCCACCCGGCCTGGCACGCCGTGCCATGCCTCCGGCCGGACGCTCGCGAGGTCGAGCTGCCAGCACATCTCCTGCCGTCCGGGTGCGAGCGTGAACGGCGCGGGCGGTCGGCCAGCCGGGCTGGCCAGCAGGATCTCCAACGACGGGGGATCGGGCACGAGGTGCACGCCCACGCACTCAGGCATGGCGCGACCGGACGCGCGCAGACCCGCCGCAAGTTCCTGCAGGGCGGTGCGGAGGCTCAGGGACGGCGGCGCCGCCGGATCGTCGCGATAGTACGATTGCGCCGCACGCAAGGTCCGCTCGATGCGCTGCGGCGCATCGTCGATGGGGAGCGCTACGCGCCGACCCGGCCGGCGCTGGTTGCGCTGGCGGCGTCGCAGCGCCTCCAGGCAGGCTAGTACCCCGCCCGCGAACAACGCGGCGGCAGCACCCTCGGCTATGACCCGCTCCTCATGCGCGCGGGACGGCTCGGCCGCGGACACCGCGCGATGGCCTCCGTCGGCCAGCGACTGTGATGACGACGATGGCGCCTCGGCGGCCGTCGGCGCGTGGCTTGCCGCCGGGTGCGAGGCGCGGAACCGCGGATCAGCCGTGTTGTGCCCGGCGTGTTGGCCGCTCGCGGGTTCCTGTCCGTGCCCCCCGTCCTGCGGCGCGGGCGGCTGCTGGCCGTCGGCCGGTGGCTGGGCGGTGGCTGGCACCGGGATCGCGAGCTGCCATCCGGGATAGATGAGTGAGGGATTGGTGAAGACGACGCCGTCGTCCATCACGTGGCCGATATTCAGGTTCGCTATCTCTGGGTACAGGTCGCCCGCGCGAAGATAATGGTCGGCGAGGGTCCACAGACAATCACCGGGCCGGACAGTGACGTACTCAATCTGCGTTTCGCTGGCTGCCAGCTCCGCGGGCTCCGCGGGGGCGGCGGCCGGGTGCGCTACCACCGGGTCATGGCCGGGAACGGCGGCGGGAAGCGTTACGGCGCTGGCAGCCCCGGCCGCCGCGAAGCTGACGCTCGTGGGCGCGGCGAACGACAACGCCGCGATGGCGGCGAGCCTGCCAGCGGCGGCCTGAACGCCGCCCAGATGCAGCCGGGGTGCAAGCCGCCCGCGAGCAGCGGCCTGCAGTTCGACAACGAGGGCGACTGAGAAGATCAGCCACGCCAGCCAGGTCAGGTCCCTGATCAGCGCGAGGAAGACCGACCCCGTGTCGTCGCGCTGGGTCAATACCGCGCTGAGATGGTGCCAACCGGGCAGGTGCGCCGGTATGGGCGAGCCCCCCGTGCCGAGCAGGAACAGCGGGATCCCGCCGATGATGGCCACGATCGTGACGGTGGCTGCAAGGCCGCGGACCGTCCGGCGAGCGCTCATGGCTTCCTCCCAGCGCGGTCCGGCCCGGCCGGTCTGCTCAACGCCGCAGATCCATTCCTCGACAACATTTGCGTCGTTGTCGCCCGGTAGCGTCACAATGGCTTACTGGTACCAGCGTAATGGCTGGACCGTGGCCGCACAGAGCGTTCGACGACGGAGCACGCGCCAGCACGCGGCAGCACGGGGCGAACCCCTCAGGCTCGCTCCGACACCACCTCGGCTGGGCTCCCGGCCGGCTCCCGGCGGCTCCCGGCGGCTCCCGGCTGGGCTCCCACCGCCTCGCGGGAAAGGTAATCGCGGTTGACCAGCGTGGGCACAACGCCGAGCCTGTCGTATGTCCCTGAGCTGGCTGTGCATCACCCTTTGTGTACGGACTGGGCGGGTTACGTCTGGACTAGGCCGAGGCGAATGGCGACGGCGACGGCCTCGGCGCGGGTTCTCACGCTGAGCTTTCCCAGCACGGCGGATACATGGTGGTCGACAGTTCGCGGCGACACGACCAGCCGTGCGGCGATCTCCGCGTTGCGCAGCCCCGCCGTCAGCAACTTAATTAATTCCAACTCCCGCTGCTTG
>JBOHCP010000150.1:0-9435 GCA_050698875.1 Streptosporangiaceae bacterium
CCGCCGGCCACCCCGCCGCCGGCCACGCTCGCGAGGGCGGTGGCGGCCGACGCGACCGGGGCCGCACCCAGGGTCGCCCCGTCCGGGCCGAACAGCGGCGGGCTCAGCGCGGTCACCGCGAATTCGCTGCCGTCCGGGCCCGGCGAGTCGGCGAGCCTGCAGGTGACGACGCCGGGCTGGCCAGCACCCGGCACCAGCAGGTCGACTTCCCAGCCGGCTCCGGCTGGCCTGCTCGCCGCGACCGAGCCGGACATGACCACTCCGCGGCCTGGCGCGCGGCCGGCCACAACGCGGTCCGGGTGTATGCCCGCGATCACGCCCGGCCGGTCAGCCACCGCGGCGAACCCGAGGTAGCCGACCAGCTCCGCCACCCGGACGCTGGCCGGCCGCAGGACTACCTCATCCGGAGTGCCGAGCTGCAGCAGTTCGCCGCGGTCGATGACCGCCAGCCGGGTCGCGAACGCCTGGGCGTCCGGCAGCTCGTGCGCCACCAGCATCGCGGGTACCCCGCGCTCGGTCACCAGCCGGACGACGAGCGCGGTGAGCGTGCGGCGCAACGCGGCGTCGAGACCGGAGTACGGCTCGTCGAGCAGCAACGCGTCGCAGTGGGCGAGCAGCAGCCTTGCCAGCGCCGCCCGGTGCTGCTGGCCGCCTGACAGCCGGGCGGGCATCGCCGCCAGCAGATCGCCGATGCCGAGCGCACCCGCCAGCTGGGCAAGCTCCCCGGCAGTACCGCCGGGGCCACCAGACCCAGTGGTGGCGGCAGCGCTCGCCGCGGTCTCGCGGGGACGGGCGCGGGCACTCCGGGCGTAGGCCAGGTTGTCCCTGACCGACATGTGCGGGAACAGGCCCGGATCCTGCCGCAGCAGCCCGACCCGGCGCTGCCAGGGTGGCACGGCGACCCGCGGCCTGCTCGTCCGGGTCAGGATCCGGCCGGCCAGCTCGATGGTGCCCGCCTTGGGCGGCACCAGCCCGGCGATGGTTTCCAGCAGCGTCGTCTTCCCGGCTCCCGATGGGCCGAACAGCGCGAGCCGCTCCCCCGGCGCGACCGCGATCGCGGCCCGCACGGTGAAGTCCCGTCGGTCAACCGCGACGTCGGCTCTGAGCACGCGCGCTCCAGACATAGGCGGCCACCGGCAGCGGCAGCGCCACCACCAGCAAAACCAGAGCGTAGGGCAGCGCGGACGCCAGGCCGGTCTGTTCCAGCGTCGTGTAGATCTGCAGCGGCAGCCCGTAAGGATGGTAGGCGATGATGATTACCGCGCCGAAGGCTCCCATCGCCCTGGCCCAGGCCACCGCCAGCGCCATGGCCAGGCCCGGCGCCGCCAGCGGCATCGTCACCCGCCGCAGCACTCGCCACGGCCGGTCGCCGAGCAGCGCGGCCTGCTCCTCGAGTCGGGGGTTCACCGCGCTGAACGCCGCCTGCGCGCCTACGACGTAATACGGCGCGGACTCGTAGACCTCGGCGATGACCAGCGCCAGAAAGGTGTTGGTAGCGGTCAGGTTCAGGTGCCCGATCAGCTCGCCGATCGCGGAATACGGGCCGACCATGAACACCAGCAGCAGCCCGATCACCAGCGGGGGCAGCAGCAGGCTGCATAGTACGCCGGCCTCCCAGACGCGCGGGAACGGCAGCGTGCCGCGAGCGAGCATCCAGGCGAGCGGCGTGCAGAGGAAGAACAGGACCGCCAGCGTCACCCCGCCCGCTTCCAGGGAGGTTACCAGCGGATCCAGCGCGCCCGGGTAGTCGAGCGAGCTCACGATGGAGTGCCAGGACAGATGCGTGAGCAGGGTGATGACCGGGCCAAGCAGCGCGACCCAGATGAGCAATGCGCCGCCGACCGAGACGGCGCCGGAAACCGACCTAATCCGCGGCGTCCCGGCCGACGAGCCGCGACGGCCGGGTCCGGGCTGTCCGGAGAGTTCTGCACGCCCCCGGACAGCCCGGTCGGCAGCAGCCGGGCTAGCCGCCCAGCTCACTACTGAGCGAGGCGGGTACCGCGCTCGCCTTACCGCTCGAGGTCGGCGCCGGCAGCGTGAACCCGCCGGTCTTGTACACGGCCAGGCCGGCCTTCGACAGCGTGTACTTGACGAAGGCGAGCGCAGCCGGCGTCGGCTTGCCGATGATCGTGATGTCGATCACCTGCGGCGAGCCGTGCTTGGTCACCTGGGCGCCGGCCGACGTATAGGTGACGCCCGCTGTGGCGTAACTGGAGGCCAGCGCGAAGTCGCCCAGGTTGATGGCGGACGGCAGCTTGATGTAGTCCAGGTGCAGTTCGATGGCCTGGGTGATGAACGCGCTTGACGCATCAAGCTGGCCGGACTGGAGGGTCGAGTCCAGTGCGGACTCGGCGTAGATCTGCGGCGAGCTCGTCGAGCCGGCCGGGCCGCCGAGGATGTTGGTCACGGTGTCGGACGGCAGGTTGTAGTGCGCTTGTGCCAGCTCGAGCATGTAGATGAAGTCGCGCCCCTGCGGGTCACTCGCCGGATCGGTCCGGCCGAGCTTGAGGCCGGGCGTCTGCAGCAGCGTGAACAGGTCCACCAGCGGCTTGCTCCCGTCGGCGATGGCCTTGAACTGGGAAGCGTACTTGCTGCTTGGGTTGTAGGCGACCACCATCGACGTGCCCGCGTACTGCACGTACCACTGGGTGAACTTCGGGAAGAGGGGCGTGATGTTGTCGCCGCCGACCGACTCGAACACGTTGGGGTGGATCTCGCCGCTGGCGATATCCGATTCCAGGTCGCCGGATGAGGCGCCGAACCCCGAGAACTTGTAGCCGGTCGCCTTGGTGAACGCCGGGCTGACCATTTTCTCGTTCAGGAACTGCAGCGAGGAGGCGTAGGCGACGTTGACGGTGCCAGTGGGCTTCTTGCTGGCACTGGGGGACGAGCTGCCACACCCTGCGGCGGCGAGCCCGATGCATACGATCGCGAGCAGCGCGGCGGCCTGTCGGCCGCGCCGGTTTATGAGGGCCAACATTCCGACCGACTATAGCTACCATTGGTTGCGTGCCGCAAGAAAACTGGACAACGACTCCGTAACGGGTCGCGTCCGGAGCGGACCGGCGTTCAGCACCGGGCAGAGCGGACGTTCAGCCAGTCCTCAGCACGGATCGGTTCGATAACGAAGGAGTGCGCATCGGCTGTCACGGCCTAGCATGGACTGCGGCATCTCGACCACGTTGGGCGCGCTGGCTCCGCACGCCAGGTGCCGTACGCCCCGACGGGCCAGCGATAACCGCCGTGGCGCTCGCACCGGCCGAACAGGCGCGCTGAAGGATGGGAAGGACGCTTGGCGAACCAGAACCGCCGTCCGAGCAGCACGCAGACCGCGCGCCAGGGCTCCCGGTCGCGCCGAAGCCAGCCCGCGGCAGGCTCATCCAGAAACTCCGCTACCAGCGCCAGGCCCGGGCGGCAGGGCGGCCCCGGGCCGGTGAAGGACAAGCCGGTCAACGGCAGGCCGACCGCGATCGATCCGGCCCGCACCGGGTGGACGCCCCGCTGGCTGCGCATCACGACGCTGGCGCTCTCGCTTCTTGGCCTCGGGCTGAGCATCTACCTCACGATCGCCCATCTGGCTGGCGCCGCCATCCTGCCCTGCAGCAACAAGGGCCTGGTGAACTGTGAGGCGGTCACAACCAGCCCGGAGTCCAAGCTTTTCGGGATCTTCCCGGTGGCCGAACTCGGGCTGGCCTTCTACGTCTTCATGACGGTGATCAACCTGCCCTGGGCTTGGCGGCCAGAATGGCGCTGGCTGCCGGCCCGCGGCCCGCTTGCCGCGGCCCGGCGGCAAGCACTGCCGCTGGCTGCCTGGCGGATCCGGCTGGGCGCCATGATCGTCGGCGTCTTGTTTATTTTGTACCTGGTTTACACTGAACTGATCACGCTCAGGGAAATCTGCGTGTGGTGCACATATGTGCATATCACGACATTCCTCCTGTTCGTGGTCGTCATGGCGCAGGCAACTTTCTGGGGCAGTCCGTCGAAGGCGACTGCCGACAGCACGGCTCGCAGGCCAGTCCGATAGCAGCACCAGCCCCCACAACGCAGCGCAGTTGCCCAGGAGTTACCGATGAGCAAGGCCGCGAGGCTTCGTGAGAAGAGCGCCCGTGAGCGGATCGCAGCGCAACAGGCCGCCGCGCGGCGGGCAGAGGCTCGCCGGCGCATGATGATGCTCGGCGGCAGCGTCCTTGCCGTGATCGCGATCGTGGTCGGCTTCGTCGTCTACTACAACGTGCGATCCCCGTCGACCAGCGCCGCCTCTGGGGGGGTGCACGGGACGGTCTTGCCCGCCAGCACCGCCGCGAACATCACCGGCGTGCCCGCCACCACGCTGAACCAGGTCGGCGGCGGATCGATCCCCGGCTACCAGGGCACGTCCTACTCCGGGCCGCCCATCGTCAAGGTCAGCAATACGCCGCTGCTCAGCAGTGGCGGTAAGCCCGAGATGCTCTATATCGGCGCCGAGTACTGCCCGTACTGCGCCGCGATGCGCTGGTCGATGGCGGTGGCGCTGAGCCGGTTCGGCACCTTCACGCCGCCGCTCCGGGGATTCCACTCATCGTCCACGGACACCGACCCGAGCACGCCGACCCTGACCTTCTACCAGGCGGGCTACAGCAGCAAGTACCTGACCTTCACGCCGGTCGAGAACGAGGACATCAATCAGAAGCCGCTGCAGGCCACCACGTCCGCTCAGCAGGCGCTGTGGGTCAAATACGACACCAGCACCCGCAACGGCGTGACGGGGCAGGGCTACCCGTTCATCGACTTCGGCAACAAGGCCCTCCTCAAGGGCCCGATCTACGACCCAGCCATCCTGCACGGCCTGACCTGGGCCCAGGTGGCCAGCGATCTGCACGATCCATCCAGTAAGGTCGCCCAAGCGATCGACGGCGCGGCCAACTACATGACCGCCGCGATCTGCAAGATGACCGGTAACAAGGGACCGGCGGGCGTGTGCACCTCGTCGGCGGTGCACAGCCTGGAGCCAAGCCTCTGACCTAGCTAGTTCGGTCGGAGCACGGGCCCGGCGACCTGGCGACCGCCGGTCCGCGGGCCGTCGCCGCGCCTCGTGGGGCGTCAGGGGGCGGGCCGGGGCCTGCCAGCGCTCTTAAGTACTCTGAGCGCATAAGACGTTACTTTTCGTCGCTGGTTCTCATCCCGCCCAGGCAGAAGGTCGATTCCGGTCATGAGCAACCCGCAGCGCGCCAGGGGGCAGTCCGCACGGGCACGGGTCGCGGCCCAGCAGGCGGAGCAGCGGCGCAGGGACCAGCGCCGCCGCATGCTCACTGTCGGCGCGGTCGCCGTCGCCCTGCTGGCTGTCGTGGGCATCGTCATCGGCTCGCTGGTCAGCCGCAGCCCGAGCCAGCAGCAGGCGAGTAACGGGCCGCTCCCGGCGGGCGTTCAGGCAAACCTGACCGTGCCGGCCAGCACGCTAGCCGCGGTGGGCATCGGCAGCTCGAGCACACAGCTCCTGAAGCCCGTGACCGGTCCCGCGCTGGTATCAGGCGGTAAGCCGGAGATGCTCTACATCGGCGCGGAGTGGTGCCCGTACTGCGCGGCCGAGCGGTGGGCGATGGCGGTTGCGCTGAGCCGGTTCGGCAGCTTCACGCCCCTGCAGGGCGTGCATTCCTCGGCAACGGACGCCTATCCGAACACCGCGACGCTGACCTTCTACCGCTCCGCCTACACGAGCAAGTACCTGGTTTTCGCCCCGGTCGAGAACCAGGACGTCAACCACAACCTGCTGGTGACGCCGACGGCGGCGCAGCAGGCGCTCTGGTCGAAATACTTGCCACCCGGCAACGGGTACCCGTTCATCGACATCGGCAACAGGTTCGTTGCCACCTCGACCTACAACCCGCAGGTGCTGCAGGGCCTGTCGTGGAGTCAGATCGCGGCCGATCTGCACAACCCGTCCTCGCCGGTGGCGAAGGGTGCCGTCGGCTCGGCGAACCTGCTGACCGCGGCCATCTGCAAGATCACTGGCAACACGCCGGCGAGCGTCTGCGCGGCGGCGCCCATCGCGGCGCTGCAGGCCAGGATCTGACCGGCTGCCGCGCGCCCGCGGCCCGCGGCCGCGGTCTCAGCTGACCGCTAGCCCTGCTGGCCGGTGAGGAACTCGATGATCGCGGCGGTGAACGCACTGGCAAGCTGCTGCTGGAAGGACGCGCTCGCCAGCAGGCTCGCGTCGGTCGGATTAGGCATGTTGCCGCACTCGACGAGCACCTTGGGCACCGCCGTCAGGTTCAGGCCGGCCAGGTCGTCCCGGCCGATGACCCCGCCGATTCCGTAGTAGTCGCTCTGCGGCATCGGCGTGTCCCGCAGGATCGCCGCCCGCACGTCCGCCCCGAACTGCTGCGACGACGCGATCACGGCGTCGTTGGGGCCGTTGGCGACCGGTTCGAGGACGGTGAAGCCGCGGCCGGAGACTGGCCCTCCGTCGGCGTGAATGTCGATCGCCACCTGGACGTGGGCGTCGTTGATGATCTGAGCCCTGGTGGTCACGCACGGGCCGACGCCGTCATTGCTGTCGCGCGTCATCACGACGGTCGCGCCGGCCGCGATCAGGTCGGCCCGCAGGTCGGTGGCGACGTCGAAGTTGAAGCTCGCCTCGGTGAAGCCGTCCGCGCTCTGCGTGCCGGTGGTGTCGCAGTTCTCGTACTCTCTGCCGTTCCAGACCTGCTGGTTGATGTAGCCAGGGTCGGAGAAGTTGCCGCCGTTGTGGCCGGGATCGATGCCGACGACGCGGCCGGCCAGCGGTAGCGGAGACGGACTGGGGCTCGGGCTGGCCACCGCGGAGGGCGATACCGCGCCGGCCGGGATCACGGCGGCCGACGGCCCGGCGGCGAGGGTGTCGTCGCTGGCCGGACGCCTGGACGCGGCGCAGCCGCAGGCCGCCACGGTCACGAGGACCGCCGCGGCGATCATGGCAGCCCGCGGGCGTGGTCGGCGCATCGGGTGCACCTTATCCGGGCCTGCCGCATCCGGGCCTGCCGCATCCGGGCCTGCCGCCGCCCTCGGCCGGATCAACGTCCGAGCGTCCAGGCTTCGCTGTGCCGCCAGAGCTGCTCGCCGAGCTCGCGCGTCGCCACCGGGCTCGGCGGTTTCTCCGCGCACTCCTCGAAGTAGGCGCCGCTTCTCAGCGCCTCCTGCGGCGCGGACGCGCAGTAGAGCGACGTGCGCGCGCCCTGCTCCACCGTGAGCATCCGCCGGGTGACCAGCGGCCGCACCGGGCCCGGCACCCGGCGCCAGATGTCCGAGGCGACCACGCCGGGGTGCAGCGCGTAGCTGGTCACGCCCGTTCCGTCGAGCCGCCGGGCGAGCTCCTGGCTGAACAGCACGTTGCAGAGCTTGGACACCGCGTACTCAGGCATCCCGGTGATGCCGCGGGTCCGCCGCCGCAGCCGGTCAAAGTCGATGCCCTTGGCCTGGTAATGCGCGTCGCTGGCCACGTTCACGATCCTCGCGCGACTCGCGGTCAGGCAGTCAAGCAGGCGCATCGTGAGAGCGAAGTGGCCCAGGTGATTCACGCCGAACACCAGCTCGAAACCGTCCTTGGTGCGGCCCGGCGTGCCGCCGACGCCCGCGTTGTTGATCAGCACGTGCAGCGGCTCGTCGAGCGCCAGGAAGGCACTCGCACAGTCGCTGACGGAGGTCAGGTCAGCCAGGTCGAGCGAAAGGAACCTGACCTCGTCGCTCCCGGTCGCCGCGACGACCTGAGCGACCGCGGCCGCGCCCTTCTGACCCGACCGGCAGGCCAGGTAGACACGGGCGCCGCGGCGGGCCAGATCAGTGACCGTGGCCAGGCCAATCCCGGTGTTGGCGCCGGTGACCAGGAATGTCCGCCCGGATAGTTCGCCCACCCACTTCACCCCGATCCGGACGACGCCTAGCCTCGAAGGTACCGGTCGGGCTGTGCGAGGAGGCACGGTGTACGAGAAAGACGGCGAAAAGTACTTTGTGGTCGATGGTCACCTGCACTTCTGGAACGCGGCGCCGGATAACTGGGTACCGGGCGCGGAGCACTACGCCAAGGGCTGGATCGAGTGCTTCCACGCCTATCAGGGCCTCGGCCCGCCGGAAACACGCTGGAGCCTCGAGCACTTCCAGAAGTATTCCGAGGATGACCTCATGCGGGACGTCTTCGCGGACGGGCACGTGGACGTCGCGATCTTCCAGCCCACCTACCTCAAGGAGTGGTACAAGGAGGGCTTCAACACCACCGAGCGCAACGCGCACCTAGGCGAGAAGCACCCGGGCCAGTTCGTCGCCAACACCCGCTTCGACCCGCGGGACGGCGACGCCGGGCTGGACGACCTGCGGCGTAACGTCGAGCGGTTCGGCTCCCGCGGGGTCAAGCTCTACACAGCGGAGTGGAACGCCGGGTCCCGCGGCTATAAGCTGACCGACCCGGCCGCCTACCGCTACCTCTCCGTCGCGCAGAACCTCGGGATCACCAACATCCACGTGCACAAGGGGCCCACGATCTGGCCGCTGGACAAGGACGCCTTCGACGTGTCCGACGTCGACCGCGCCGCGACCGACTTCCCCGGCCTGAACTTCATCGTCGAGCACGTCGGCCTGCCGCGGATTGAGGACTTCTGTTTCATGGCGACCCAGGAACCGAACGTCTACGCGGGCCTCGCCGTGGTGGTCGGCGGCCTGATGCACGCCAGGCCCAGATTCTTCGCCAAGGTCATGGGCGAACTGCTGTTCTGGCTTGGCGAGGACAAGCTGTTGTTCGGCAGCGACTACGCCATCTGGGAGCCGAAGTGGCAGGTGGAGGGCTTCGCCGCCTGGGACTACCCGGACAGCGAGGAGTTCTCCGACTACCCCCGGCTGTCCGCGGCCGGGAAGAAGAAGATCCTCGGCCTGAATGCCGCGCGGCTCTATGGCATCGAGGTGCCCGCGGAGTACCGGCTGCCGGCCGAGGCCGGGGCCTCTGGCGGCTGACGGCATGCCGACCACGATCGCGCCAGCAAGCGTCGCGCGGCTGCTGGCGGCGCTGGACACGGTGCGCGACCCGGAGCTGGACCAGCCGATCACCGAACTCGGCTTCGTGGCCGCCTGCACCATCTCGGCCGACGGGATGGCCGAGGTCAGGCTCCGGCTGCCGACGTACTTCTGCGCGCCGAACTTCGCCTACCTGATGGCCGCCGACGCCTACGATGCGGTGACCGCGTTGGCCGGTGTGCGTGCCTGCCTGATCGTGCTGGCAGACCACTTCGCCGCCGAGGCGATCAACGCCGGGGTGGCGGCCGGCCTCGGCTTCGCCGGCACGTTCGACGGCGAGGCGGCCGGCGAGCTGCACGAGCTGCGCGGGGACTTCCTGCGCAAGGCCGTGCTGGCGGGCACCCACCAGGTGTGCCGGACGCTGCCCGCCGCCGACCCCGCCCGGCTCGCGGCGCTGACCCTCGGCGACGTGCCGCC
>JBOHCP010000151.1:0-9434 GCA_050698875.1 Streptosporangiaceae bacterium
GGCGGGAGGGCGCCGCTCCCCCCTCCCGGAGGTGTCCCGGCTCGTTACTTCGTGAAGTACATGAACTCGGGGTTGAACTGGAACTGGGTGAGCGACTCGAAGGCCTCAGGCGGGCCGGAGATGCCGGTCTTCCAGACCTGGATATTGTCCACAACCGGCTCGAACAGGCTCGGCTGCTGCGTGGTGATGAACGAAGCCTCGTTCTTCACCGCAGCCGGGTTGCTGCTCGTCACCGACGCGTGGATGAGCGAGTCCACCTGCGAGTTGGAGTACTCGCCGATGTTGAACGTGCCGCCCGTGTTGAAGATCTCGTTGGTGCTCGGGTACGTCGCGATGCTGAACCCGCCGAAGTCCTCCATCGCCCATAGGTTGATGCCGCTCGGGTTCGCCCCGTCGTAGTAGGTGGAGAGCATGTGATTGAAGTTGTCGGACTTCAGCGTGATGGTGATCCCGGCCTTCTTCGCCTGCGAGACCAGGTCGGTGACCTGCTCGCCGATGATCGCCGGGTCGGTGGTGTAGATCAGGTTCCAGGCCAGCTTGGTGCCTACCGGGATGCCAGCGCCGCACTCACCGGCACCGGTGCCGGCCTTGCTGCACACGTCCGTGCCGCCAGGGTTGACCGTCCAGCCATGCGCCTTCAGCAGGCTGATGGCAGCCGGCACGCTGAACGGGTACGGGTCCGACGTGGCGTTCGCCGGTGTGTACGGGCTCGGCGGGATCGCCGGCACCGGTCCGTAGGCCTGGCCGCCCGCGCCGTAGAAGAACGCCTTGATGTAGCCCGCTTCGTCCTCCAGGTGCGCGAACGCCTGGCGGATATAGAGCTGGTTGACGATGTTGTTGAAGTCGCCGGTCGTGTCCTTGAAGTTGTAGGCCACGTAGTTGAACTCGAAGCCCGGGTAGCCGAACACGTTGTAGTTCTTCTGGACAGACTTGACCTGCGGTATGTCCTGGAACGGCACGAAGCCCACGTCGATGCTGCCGGACTTGATCGCGTTCCACTCGGCGGTCTCGGACGTGAACGGCACGCCCTGGTAGTTGGACTGCGGCGACGCGTGCGGGCCGCTGTAGGCCGTGTTCGGCGCCATGGTGAAGGCGTCGGTAGTGTCGTTGAACGACGTGATCTTGTACGGCCCGTCGACGACCTGCCACAGCGGGTCGGACGCGTAGGTGCTCACCGACTTGGACTGGGCCGCCAGGAAGTCGTAGATCGCTGTCGCGTTGGCCGGGTTGGTGAAGTCCAGGATCGGGCCGCTGGCCGATGCCTTCGCCCAGGCGTGCACCGGCATCGGTATGACGCTTGCGAGGCTGTCCTCCCAGAACCACGTCGGGTTGACAGCGGCGTTGAGGTTCAGCGTCAGCGTCTGGCCGACCGCGGTCATGCTGGTGATCTGGTCAGGGATGCCGACGCCCGGGCTGTAGTTACCCCAGTTTGCCGCGTTCTCCTTGACCGCCGCCTTGGTCATGTCGATCCAGAACTCGGCGTCCTTGGCGGTGATCGGTGTGCCGTCGGACCACTTCCACGGCTTCAGCGTGATCGAGACCGTCTTGTCGCCGTTGCTCCACACCGGGTCGTCGGCGAGGCTCATCGCGGGGTCTTCCTTCTGCGCCGCGCCGTTGGGGAACCAGTTCAGTGGCCGCCAGCTCTCCTGCTGGAACTGGTAGGCCGTGTACACCGAACTGTTGGCTCCGGGCGTGACCGGGAAGATCCAGGTCGGCGACGTCCCCGACGCGAATGCCCACGTTATGGTGCCGGCGTGCGCCGTCCCCGTCTGCGCGGGCACCTTGCCGAACGCTCCGTTGGGTGTGACACCGCTGCTGTTATTTGTGGCGGAGGTACCGCAGGCGGCGAGCACCGTGGCCCCGACCGCGACCAGGGCCGCTAGCTGATAGGCCGGACGCGCAATTCTCATAAGTATCCCCTTGCTCTCGGGGGCCGCCTCGCGGTATGCGGACTCCGCGTGCCGCGGCCGGCCAACCTTGAGCAGCCCGCGCCATATCAGCCGCTGGCTGCCCTCCCCTGCACCAGTCAGCCGGGCCGCACCGCAAACAACTGGGAGCAGGGTTGATCGAGAGCATAAGGTTGCCGCTGTTGAGATTTAAAGGCCGGAAATGTTACAAGATGCTTTCGTTGCCGGCTGACTGGAGCCAACCCGCCTCATATCTCACTCCAGGCCCGGTTCTCCGCGATCACGAAGGTCCGCCTCAGGATGCCTACAGCTAACTTTCAGGCAGCGGGGGGACACTGGTGACATGAATAGCCAGCCCAACGGACGCCAGCAGCCCGATGCCCGGCTGCTCGTCGTCGAGGATGAGCCCAACATCCTCGAACTGCTGGCCGCCAGCCTGCGCTATTCCGGCTTCGAGGTCGTCACGGCGTCGGCCGGGAGCGAGGCCGTGCACGCCGCCCAGCGGCACCGGCCAGATCTCATCGTGCTTGACGTCATGCTGCCCGATATGGATGGTTTCGACGTAGTGCGGCGACTGCGTGGCGGCGGCACACAGATACCGGTGGTCTTCCTCACCGCGCGCGACTCAACCGAGGACAAGATCCGCGGGCTGACCCTCGGCGGTGACGACTACGTGACCAAGCCGTTCAGCCTCGAGGAGGTCATCGCCCGGATCCGGGCGGTGCTGCGCCGCACCAGGGGCGACGGCTCCGAGCCGCCGCCGCGGCTGAAATTCGCCGACCTCGAGCTGGACGAGGACAGTCACGAGGTGTGGCGGGCAGGTAAGCAGATCCAGCTGTCGCCGACCGAGTTCAAGCTGCTCCGCTACTTCATGGGGAACGCTAACCGGGTGCTGTCCAAGATGCAGATCCTCGACCACGTCTGGGACTACGACTTCCGCGGCGACACCGGGATCGTCGAGTCCTACGTCTCCGTGCTGCGGCGCAAGATCGACATGACCGAGCCGCACCTGCTGCACACGCTGCGCGGCGTCGGCTACGTGCTCAGGCTGCCGCCGTCGGCATAACTGGTCCTGACGGCGTCATGGCTCAGGCACGGGGACGGGACAGGCGCCGGCAGGCCATCAGGGACCTGCCGGGCCGGATGCCGCTGCGCACCAAGCTGATCTCGGCAGTGCTAGCCCTGGTCGCAGTGGCACTCGTGGTGATCAGCGCGGCCGGCCTGTTCATCCTCCGGAACGACCTGCTGAGTTCCCCGGATTCCGCGCTGGCGGCCAGCATCGGCGGCGCCCCCAGCTCCGTGCAGCGTTATTTCAACCGCGGCGAGCAGGCCACCCCGCAGCCCGGCGTGGCGCTCGACTGGGTGTCCGGCGGACACATCCAGCAAGTCATCGTGCCGGTGACCGGGCTCAGTCAGGGCAGCGTCGGGGGGTTCCAGCCAGGCCAGACCATGCCCGGGCCGGCGATTCAGACCAGCAGCGGATGGCTCGCCGCCAACAGCGGGCACATCATCACGCTGCCGGCGCAGTCGGGCGGTGGGCGGTGGCGTGTGCTCATGGCGCCCCAGCAGTTCAGCACCAGTGCGGGCCAGACGATCTCGGGCACGGTCGTACTAGCTGTCGACGTCACGAGCGTGTACACCACGATCGGGCAGCTCTTTGGCATCGACGTGCTCGTCAGCCTCGCGGTCATCGTGGTGCTGGGCATCGTTGTGGTCGCGCTCGTCCGGCGCAGCCTGCGGCCCCTGATCGACATCGAGCGGACCGCGGGCGCCATCGCCGGCGGGGACCTGAGCCGCCGGGTGCCTGAGCGCGATCCGCGGACCGAGGTAGGGCGCCTTGGCCGGTCGCTGAACGTGATGCTGAGCCACATCGAGGCGGCGTTCCGCGCCCGGTCGAAGTCGGAGGAGGCGGCCCGGCGCTCCGAGGAGAAGATGCGCCAGTTCGTCGCCGACGCGAGCCACGAGCTGCGCACCCCGCTCACCGCGATCCGCGGCTTCGCTGAGTACTACCGCCAGCGCGGCGGGATCGCGGTGGCAGACAACGGCTCGGGCCACCTGGCCACCGCGGACATGGACCGGATCATGCGCCGGGTCGAGCAGGAGTCGGCCCGGATGGGCGTCCTGGTCGAGGACATGCTGCTGCTGGCTCGGCTTGACCAGCAGCGGCCCCTCGAAGCCAAGCCGGTCGACCTGCTGAGCCTCGCCGCGGACGCAGTAAACGACGCGCGGGTGGTCGCGCCAGACCGCAGCATTAACCTCGCCGTCGGCGCGGGCGCGGCGCTGATCATCATCGGCGACGAGGTCCGGCTGCGACAGGTCATCGGCAACCTCATGACCAACGCGCTGACGCACACCCCGGCCGGAACGCCCATCGACGTGCTCATCCGATCCGGAAGCCTGGAGGAAGCGCCGGAACCGGCCGAGTCCTCGCCTGCCTCGGCGCTCCCCGTGCCGCCCGTGCCCCCCGTGCCGCCCCCGGCCGCTGCGGAGTCCCCCGCGCACGCGGCGACCGCATCCGCGCCCGCCGGTGCCAGCGTCGCCGCCTCGCCGGAGTCACAGTCGCGGCGCGCGCGCAGGCCGGCGGCAGTCCTCGAGGTAGCCGACCACGGGCCCGGACTGACCAGGGAACAGGCCAAGCACGTCTTCGAGCGCTTCTACCGCGCCGACCCGGCCCGCACGGTGGGCGGCACCGGCCTTGGGCTGGCGATCGTCGCGGCCCTGGTCGCGGCCCATGGCGGCGCGAGCTGGGTGCGGTCCGCTCCGGGCTACGGCGCGACGTTCTGCATCGCGCTGCCGCTGGCGCCGGAGGCGGCGCAGGACTCCGACGAGGACGACCACGACGCCGACGGCGTCCCTGAACCTGATCCGGCTGCGAGCGGACCCGCCGACGGCGCAGAAGCCGCCGCCGACGACTGGGTCCGACTCGACTCCCCGGGCGGATAACAGCGGCTTCCGCTGCGGGGCTTGGTTCGCTCGTTCGGTGGGGTAAGTCGGTGCAGCGATCTCAGCGTGCGCCGAGCAGCTCTGGCACGTGCGGCGGCAGCGCGGCGGCAGCGACGTCGTTGGCCGGCCTTGCCGTCGGCAGCGTCACTGGGCCGGTGTCAGAGTGCCGGAGCGTCGACCACAGTGGGATGCCGGTCCAGGCCGCGAAGAACACCACCATGAGCGGGACGTTGATCCAGAACCAGTTTCATGTTTTCCTCCTCAGGTCGTTCCGGGCTCTGCCCTCCTCACACAGGGTCTCGTGCGGTGCCATCACCAGTCTGTCGCCAGGCTGACAGCCGCCCTGTCAGCCTGACGACACTCGTTCCGCTTTCGCCTGACTTAGCTAGGTCGCCCGCTCGGGCTGCTCGCGCGCCGCCCGGAACCTGGCAGCTGAGCCAGCCCGGACCGCCGACAGCAGGGCAGCCAGCGCCATGAATCCCATGGAGGTATAGAAGGCGGCGTGCAGACCCGAGGTGAACGCGGCCGCGAGATTGCCGCGCAGGCTGGTTGAGCCGACGAAGATCGCGAACGCCAGGCCGCGGGATATCGACTGCGAGGCGATGAGGATAGCGGTCGAGAACGAGAACACCATGCCGATGTTGCCGAACGTCCGCAGCATGCCCGACGAGATGCCCAGCACAGTCCGCGGCGAGGCCTTCATGACCGCAGCGCTGTTGGCCGGGAAGAACGCCGACGCACCTGCCCCGTTGATCACGCTGCCGAGCACGACCAGCCACAGCCCGCTGGTCACCGACAGCTGGGCGTACACAGCCAGCGCCACGACCTGAGCCGCCAGGCCCGCGGTCGCCGGGATGACCGGGCCGACGCGGTCGGCCAGCCGCCCCGCGTAGGGCCCGATCGCCGAGCCGATGACGTAGCCGGGGACCAGCAGCAGCGAGGCGTGGATCGGCGTCAGTGCCCGAGCGCCCTGCAGGTACATGATCACCAGGAACAGCGTGGCGAAGTTTCCCAGCCCCTGGAACAGGGAGGCGAGCAGCGACGGAGCCATCGCCGGGATTCTGAACAGGGACAGGTCGAGCATCGGCTCGGACTGGCGCAACTCCGCGATGACGAACACGACAAGCAACACGACGCCGCCGACAAGATAGCCGACGACGGACCCGGTGAGCTGGTCGGTAGCCAGCCTGGTCATCGCCCACAGCACGCCGAACAGCCCGAGCCCGAGGGTGATCATCCCGACCAGGTCCAGGTGCCTGCTGGCCCGCTCGGACTGCTGCCGCAGCACCCGCAGCGCCAGCCCCAGCGCGGCGACACCGATCGGCACGTTGATCCAGAAGATCCACCGCCAGGACAGGTACGTGACGATCAGGCCGCCCAGGATGATCCCAAGTATCGCCCCGATGCTCCAGCCGACCGAGTTGTACCCGAAGGCCTTGCCCCGTCGCTCCGGCGGGTACAGCTCGGCGATCACGGCCCCGCTGTTGGCCGTGACGAAGGCGCCGCCGACGCCCTGCAGCACGCGGAAGCCGATGATGGCCGCCTCGTTCCAGGACAGCGCACACAGCAGCGAGCCGAGCACGAACACCGCGAACCCGGCTTCGTACATGCGAACCCGGCCGAACATATCGCCGAGCCGGCCCACCTGGGTCGCCAGCAGGGTGATGACGAGCAGGTAGCCGATGACCACCCAGACCACCGACGCAAGCGACACGTGCAACTCTCGCTCGATGGTCGGCAGCGCCAGCACCACGATCGTGGTGTCGACGGCGGTGATCAGCACACCGGTCATCACCACCACCATCGCCAGGCCGGTGTTGGTCGCCGGGCTCGCCTGCTGGCCAGCCGGCGCCGCGGTCACGCTACTGCTCACTACTGCCACCTCACTGCCGGCTGCCCGCCGGGCGGTTCGCCACAATCTGCATATGATCTCTGAGATTTTCGATCCCAGCCAGTGGCGCCAGGTGGATGGCTTCAACTTCACCGACATCACCTACCACCGCGCGGTCGATTCGGGCACGGTCCGGGTGGCGTTCGACCGGCCGGAGGTGCGCAACGCCTTCCGGCCGCAGACCGTCGACGAGCTGTACCGGGCACTGGACCACGCGCGCATGTCCAGCGACGTGGGCTGCGTGCTGCTGACCGGCAACGGCCCGTCGCCCAAGGACGGCGGCTGGGCGTTCTGCTCGGGCGGTGATCAGCGCATCCGTGGGCGGGACGGGTACCAGTACGCCACGGGCGAGACAGCCGAGACAGTCGACCCAGGCCGGGCTGGGCGGCTGCACATCATGGAGGTCCACAGGCTGATCAGGTTCATGCCGAAGGTCGTCATCTGCGTCGTGCCTGGCTGGGCCGCCGGGGGCGGGCACAGCCTGCACGTGGTGTGCGACCTGACCCTGGCCAGCCGCGAGCACGCTCGCTTCAAGCAGACCGACGCGGACGTGGCGAGCTTCGACGGCGGGTTCGGGTCGGCCTACCTGGCCCGCCAGGTCGGGCAGAAGCTCGCGCGGGAGATCTTCTTCCTGGCCGACACCTACGACGCGCAGGCCGCCCACCGCATGGGCATGGTCAACGCAGTGGTGCCGCACGCCGACCTGGAGCGCACTGCACTGCAATGGGCTGCGCGGATCAATGCCAAGAGCCCCACCTCGCTGCGCATGCTGAAGTTCGCGTTCAACCTCATCGACGACGGTCTCGTCGGTCAGCAGGTGTTCTCGACCGAGGCGACCCGGCTTGCCTACATGACCGACGAGGCCGCCGAGGGCCGGGAGGCCTTCCTGGAGAAGCGGCCACCCGACTGGGAGCGATTCCCCTATTACTACTGACGGGCGGGCGGCTGCGCCAGCCGCTGGCGCAGCGCGGCCTGCACCGCGGGCCACTCGGACTCAAGGACCGAGAAGATCGCCGAGTCGCGCAGCACGCCCTGCTCGCCGGGGGTGTGCGACTGCGACCACTGCCGGAGCACGCCCTCGAACCGCGCCCCGAGCCGCTCGATGGCCCGTCGGGACCGCTCATTGCGGGCATCGGTCTTGAGGTCCACCCGGATTACCCGGAGGTTCTCGAAGGCGTGCCGCATCAGCAGGAGCTTCGCCTCGGCGTTGATGCCCGTCCGCTGCGCCGAGCCGGCCAGCCACGTCCAGCCGATCTCCACGGCGCACAACTCGGCTCGTCCTGGCCAGTACCGCGGATCCCAGTACGCCGTGCACCCGACGGCGCGGCCGTCAGCGAGCCGGATCTGGGCGAACGCGGCCATCGTGCCCGCCTTCACTCGCTCGAAATGGCTCGCGAGATACTCGGCCATCTCCCACTGGCGCGGGACGCGGGTGAAGCCGTAGCTACCGCGGTCTTCTTCCACCGCGGCCGCCAGGTCCGCGCTGTGCCGCACGGCCAGCGGCTCGAGCCGGACCAGGGCGCCCTGCAGTACCGGAGTGTGAGCCAGGCTTGTCATGGTCGTTCCTCATCGATCCTGGCATTGGCACCTTGCGCAGAACGCAGGTTGCCGGACCGTCACCGGGCCAGGTCCCTCGGGTCCTCTGGATGATCGTCAGGCGTGACACTAGCGGAGCGCGCGTACGGAGACAACGGAATTACCACGGCGCCTCGCGCCGGACCCGTCAGCCGGGCAGCGGGCGGGCGCGACCGGCTGACAGGCCCGGGAAATGACGAAACACGCTGCCTTCATATCGTGGCACGATATGAGTAACTATTTGGGCGATGCTGCCATCCAGACTATACTCCTATCGCGGCACGATAGATGTTGGACTGGCGTAAGCGAGCAGTCCGCGGGGTGCCTGCGAGAGCCCATGGATGCGGGCTCGTTACGGTGGTCCGGCCGTCGGCGCCCGGCTCAAGCGCTAGCGCGCGAGCACGGCCTGGGCGGCGGCCACCGCCGCATCCCGGTAGCCGGCGCCGAACAGGCAGACGTGCACGAGCAGCGGATGCAGCTGATGCAGCGGCACCCGGCGGCGCCAGCCGGCGGCGAGGGGCGCGACCTGCTGGTAGGCCACCAGGATCTCGTGCAGATAGGGCGCGCCGAACAGCGCCAGCATGGCCAGGTCGGTTTCCCGGTGTCCGCCGTGGGCCGCCGGGTCGATCAGCCAGCCGCGACCGCCTGACCACAGCACGTTGCCTGACCAGCAGTCGCCGTGCAGCCGCGCGGGTGGTTCGGGCGGTCCGGCGATGTCCGTCGCCCGCGCGCACGCCGACTCGATCACGGTGACGTCGGCCGGGGCGAGAGTGCCGACATCTCGGCCGATCCTGGCGTAGGGCAGCACCCGGCGGGTGGCGTACCAGTCCGGCCAGCAGTCGGTGTCCCGCGCGCCGTTGGGCAGCGGCAGGCCAGCGATCACGCCGGGCCACGGCGCGCCGAACCGATCAGCTCCCGCTGCGTGCAGGCCTGCCAGCTCCCGGCCGAACCTCGCTGCGGCATCCCGGCTGGGCTGCCCGGCCTCGATCCAGTCGATGACCAGGCAATCGGCGTCCAGGGCCAGGACACGAGGAACGCCGGTCGCGGCGGCCTCCGCCAGCCAGCGCAGCCCGGCCGCTTCGGCCGCGAACCCGGCCGGGTCGTGCTGGCCCGCCGGT
>JBOHCP010000152.1:0-9402 GCA_050698875.1 Streptosporangiaceae bacterium
GTCGACGGCCTGGACGACGCCCGCAACCGGCGAGATCAGGCTGTCGTTCGACGAACCACCGGAACTGTTCTCGCCGATGACGCCTGGCGTAGCCACCAAGGTGACGTGATCGCCGGGCACCAGGCCGCTGGCGAGCAGCGCCGACGGCCGTACGCTCACGCCGACGAGCACCTGGCCTGGCGGCGGGGGCAGGCTGGTGACCAGATCCGTGGCCGCGAGCAGCATGCCGGGGTGCAGCGCGCTCGCCGCGACGAGACCGATCACCTGGCTGCGCTGCTTGACCGGGATGTCGGAGACACCGCTCGCGGCAATGCTCGCGGTACCGAGGTCGGCCGCCGTGATGACGCTGCCCGCGGCGACGTCGCGCTGCACCACGAGAACCTGCACCTGGCGGTTGACCCGCTGGTACATGGCCACGCTGATGAGGATGCCGAGGCCGACAAGCAGGGCCGCGGCGACGATCATCATCGGCCGGCGTCGACGCGGCAGCGGCATTAGCTGGCTGCGTGTGGCCCGCCCGTCGCCAGCCTGCACGGCGACCGTGTCCGGTTCCGGGAAGTAGACGGTGCCGAACGGTCCCTGGCCCCGCGCGTCGCTCATGCTCAGCCTCCGCTGTAGACGGTCTCGGCCTGGGCGATCGGCAGCGCGATCGTGGTGGTCCTGGTGATCGGCGGGAGCGTGCCGCCGGTGCCGCCGGTGCCGGTCCAGCTCGCGGTCCAGGTGACGCTGATCGAGACCGTGAACTCGTTGTTCGGCTGCCCCGCCGACGGCTGCGTGTACAGGAAGGTGCAGTCGGACTGCTGGCTCGACGCGGGCTCACTGGTGGTGTACGGCGTGCCCGGGCCCGGGCACGTGAAGCTGGCCTCGCCGTCGCCGGGGTTGATGACCAGCGGGCCTTGCGTGGCGGTCACCGTCGCCGACAGGCCAGCCAGCGCGACCGTCCTGGAGTGCGTTCGGTAGCCGGCGGCGTCGATCCAGAACCACTCGGGCAGGCCGACGAGGCCCTCTCGGCCGATCGGTGCGGTGCCGATGGTGAGCGTGGGCGGCGACAGCTCCGCATACGCCTGGTCGGCTAGGTCTTTCGGCGTGAGCCTGCCGCCATCGGCGTACAACACGATGGCGGGGGCACCGAAGAACTGGTCGGGGCAGTTCTGAACCAGGTAGATGTAGCCAGGCGGCGGCTTGTACTGGGCCGCGACCGCCTGGCTCACCAGGTACTGCTGCACGGCCTGGGCGAGAGTGATGTACGTGCAGACGCTCGTACCTCCGCCGCCGCTGCTGCCGCCGGAGCCGCCGCCGTTACCGCACTCGACGGCCCAGGAGTTGTCGCCCACGCTGTAGCCGGTGCAACCCGATCCGCCGGCTGCGCTGGCCGACGGCGTGCCGGTCGTCATCGTCGCGGTGCTCACTGCAGCGAGGGCGCCGACGACGACCGCGGCTGCCGCTAAGAACCTGCCTAGCCGGTGCATGTGTCCCCCACAAAGGTGACTTGCTCGATGAGCCAGTGACCGTTGACCAGGCTCAGCGATGCGTACAGCTCCTGCTGCGATGAACCGAGCGTGCCGGGCACAAGCTGCGCGGTCTGCGCGCTGGCGAGGCCGTCGTGGCTGTCGTCCTGGCAGTCCCGCAGCACGGCCGTCTGCGCGCCCGAGTTGAGCGTCGCCACGGTGACCGACTGAATGTGCTCCGTGCTGGTGCCCCAGCTGACCTCGTTCTTCGTCCAGGCGGTCTGCATGCCGGAGATCATGTAGCTGATGTAGTTCGGGTCGACGTCCGGGGCGAGAATCGCCCGCGCCGCGGCCGCGTTGCCGGCCTTCTCCGCCTGGCTCGACGCCGGCCAGAACGCCAGATAGGCGTTGATCACCGCCTGCTTAGCGGACGTCGCGGCCGCCACGGAGGGCGAGCCGGCCGCTGGTGCGCTCGACTGCTTGGGCGGCAGGCTCACCGAAGGTGTGCCCGCGCCGCAGGCGGCGAGCGACGCTACGGCGGCGAGCCCCGCGGCCCCGCGGCACAGTCCGACCGTTCGGCAGCGGGCGACAAGCGACGAAGCATGCCGTCGCGCCGTCCGGATGCCCATCTGTGCTCCCGAGCTAGCTGTCCCGCATGCCCCTGCCTGCTTCTTGCGCCGGGGGTAGCGCCGCGCACGTGCAGCAGCCCTGCTATCGGCCCTGCTATGGCGCGTCCGCAAGGGGGGACTATAGGGCGACCGTAGCCACCGCCGAGGAGGTCTGCGTCAGCGGAATGTGAGCGGCGCGTGAGTCGGCAGGTCATGGCTAGTGTCCGGACTCGACATAGTTGCTGATAGTGCCGGTGATTACTCCCCAGTTAGTTCGGTTAAACGCGAGAGCGGTGTGAATTGTCATTTAAAAGGTCTATGGAATGGCTCGACTCGCCTTACGGTGGCGGCTGAGGAGTTCCGGCGGGCGAGAGTGGCGACGAGTGGACTTCAGGATCCTTGGCCCGGTCGAGGTGTTCGGTGACGTCGGCGAGCCAGTCATGCTCGCGCAACGGCTCCAGCGCCGGCTCGTGGCGGAGTTGCTCCTGCACGCCAGGAAGCCTCGGTCGCGTCCCGATCTGATCGCAGCGCTATGGGGAGACAGTCCGCCATCGGGGAACGGCGGGAGCGCGCTGCGGTCGCTGGTCCATGCCACCCGGGGCGCGCTCGGCCAGTACGCCGCACGACTTGAGACGTGGCCTGCCGGGTACGCCTTTCTGGCCCGCGACGACGAGAACGACCTGGCGGCATTCCGCGACCTCGCTGGCCGAGGTCAGGCTGCGCTCGACGCCGGAGACACTACATCGGCCGCGTACCTGCTAACGGAGGCACTAAGGCTGTGGCGCCAGCCGCCGCTCGCGGACCTGCCGCCGACGGCGACACGGGCACGCCTGCTCGACCAATTCCGGACCATCCGGGCCGACCTCATCGACGCGCAGCTGGCGCTTGGCCAGCACCGGAGCGTGCTCCCCGATCTGCGCGCGATGGTGGCCGAAGACCCGCTGCATGAGCATAGCTGGGCGCAGCTCATGACCGCCTTGTATTGCGGCGGGTCACGCGCGGCTGCGCTCGGCTGCTACCGCGACATCCGCAAAGCGCTCGCCTTGGGTCACGGCATCGACCCAGGACCGGAGCTGCGTGACCTGCACGCGCGCATTCTCAGGGATGATCCGGGGCTGCTGACGCAGGTCAGCGCGCCCGGTCCCGCGTGGACCTGGGTGCCGCTCCGCCAGCTGCCGGCGCCGCTGCCGGACTTCACCGGGCGCCGGGCGGAGACGATGGCGCTACTATCCCGGCTGTCAGCCGCGCGGCAGGTGGTAGTCCTGCATGGCATGGCTGGCCAGGGCTGCACAGCGCTGGCCGTGCGCGCCGCACAGCTGGCGGTCCCGTCATTCCCCGACGGGCAGATCTGGGTCGAACTCGGCGGCTGCACCGACCCCCGCGACCCGCAGGACGTGCTGGGCCAGCTCATCGTCTGGGCCCTCGGACATCCGGCCCCCAGCCTGCCGCCGGCTGGCCCCGAGCGGGAGGCGCTCTACCGGTCGCTACTGGCGGGCCGGCGTGTCCTTTTGGTCGCCGACGGAGCCATGTCCGCTGATCAGGTGCGGCCGCTGCTCCCGGGCACCGCCGGGTCCTGCGTGCTGGTCACGACCCGTGGCCGCTTGCGCCTGGACGGGGCGGCCGTGCAGGAGCTGACGGGAATGCGCAGCGCGGATGCAGTCAAGCTGCTGGCCGTGACCGCGGGGCACGACCGCGTCGAGGCTGACCTGCGGTCGGCCGAGTCCATCGTCACCTCCTGCGGTTTCCTGCCGCTGGCGATTCGCATCGCGGGCTGGCAGCTCGCGGCCGGCGAACTGGTCACGCTGTCGGAGCTCGCCGGTGCGCTCGCCGATCCGGATCGCCGGCTGGCGGTGCTGACGTTCGCCGATGAGTCGGTGACCGCCCGCCTGCACGCCAGCGCGGTGCACCTAGATCCGGCGGCGCGCGCTGCCCTCGGGACGCTGGCGTCCGACTCGGTCGATGGCGCGAACATGCCGGCCACGATCCTCTCCGCCCTGCTCGGCCCGCACGCGCGGAGCACGGCGGCCAGCCTCGTGGACGTCGGGCTGCTCACCGAGACACGCGGGGACGCCGGCTCGACGATTTACCACCTGCATCCGCTCGTCCGTGCCTTCGCTGCCGAACTCGCTGGCGCACAAGCTCGCTGGCAGGCACGCGGCCCCCGGCTACGGCGGTCCGCGGTCAGTTAGCCACGGCGGCTGCGCTTTCCTGTTGCTCCGGGAGTTTCAGGCGGACCGGCCTCGGTCGCGGCGCCGCCCGGGTGAATGAGGATGGGCCACACCGTGCCGTCAGGATCTCGGGCCGTCGCGCGCACGGGCCTGGCCAGGCCGAGTCGGGCCAGCTCGGCCGCGGCGAGCGCTACGGCGAACGCGCGCGGGTCGGCGACGCCGGACGGCACCGCGACGAGCGTCTCGTTGACCAGCACGTGCCCATTGCCGGTGAGCGCGAGGTCGAAATGCGGCCAGGCCGGGACCGCCGCGGGGTCGACCGGCTCTGGCGGGTCGGGCGGCGACACCGGTGCGGCCTGGGCAGGATCGAGCGCCACGCCCGCACCGTCGGTCATCGCCTCCGCCGCCTGCATGATCGTGCCGTCAGCGGTGAACAGCATGCGGCGGCGCTCGCCGCGCCCGGTGTCGACCAGCACCGCGTGCACATCGCGACCCTGCTGCCGGGCGAAGGCCGAGGCCACCGCGGCGGCTGCGGCGCGCGGGTCGGTTCCCGCCGGCACGCTGACCGTTTGCTGGCCTACCCATGCCTGTCCGGCAGCGGTGACGACAATCTCCAGCGGCGCGGCATCCGGCGGGACCGGCAACGGTGTCGAAGGCGTGAGCATGGTGCGCTGCTAGGACGGATCAGCCAGGATGTCGGAAACCAGCCACGGCTGGCCCGGGCCTGAGCGGGAGAGCTGAACGAATACCGTGGCCGTCAGTGGTGCGGCCGTCCACCCGCCGGCGCCGTGCGGCGTGATGGTGATGCCCCACTGCCGATCCGCCGTCGTCGGCGTGTCAGCTGGCTGATCGTCGTGCTCGGCGACTGCGCTGACGGTGGTGTAGGCGCGGTGCGCCGCCCATAGATTCCACTGGTAGCCCGGTGCGGCGACAGGCGGGTTGGCCCTGAGCTGCGCCAGGTATGCAGGAGCAAGGAACGGGGCCGACCGCAGCTCCGCCTGGTACTGGCTGGAGTCCGTGACGGTATCCACGGTCCACTGGATGATGACGACTGCCTGGCTCACCGCGCTCGGGTCCGCGTAGCTGACCGAGTCAGGGCTTGGCAGCGCTACAGGCAGTGCGGCCGCCGACGCCATCGGGGCGGCCGACGCAGCGGTTGACGGGGACGGCGCAGCGCGGCCGGCCGCTACCGTGCCGGGATGGCTCGCGGCGCACCCGGCGAGCGTGGCTGCGACCGCGGTGGCTGCGAGCGCTGCTGCTACGGCTCGTGCTCTCATCCGCCGAACCACCGGATCGCCTGCATGAGCCCGTTGAAGTCGTTCAGCGGAACCTCATCGACGTTCTGACCGGGCTGCGGCGCCTGGATCACCATTCCGCCGCCAATGTAGATCACGGTGTGCGAGTAGTCGCCCGGATCCACCTGGATGGCAATGACGTCACCGGGCTGGAGCTGCGATCGCGGCACCGCCGTGCCCATGGTCGCCATCAGTTCGGAGGAGTGCGGCAGCGTGATCTTCCCGCCCGACGCCTGGTAGACCGCGTAGAGCACCAGGCCGCTGCAGTCGAACCCGGCAACCGATCCGGGCAGCCCGGTGGTTGGCCCGTCGATGTTGCCGCCCCCCCATACGTAGGGCGTGCCCAGGTAGTGGGCGGCGGCAGCGATCTCGGTCTCCGCGAACGCGCCGCCGACCACCGGCGTCCCGATCTCAAACTGGGGAATCAGCGCCTCGATATCGGCCACGTACTGCTGCGTCTCCGGGAACGGCGGCACGCCACCGGCATCGAGGACGGCCTGGATGCCGGCGTTGTAGCCCGCGAGCATGTTGCTGAGTAGGCGGCCCGGCACACCTGCGACCGCCCTGGAGATGGCACAGTCGTAGCGGCCCATCGCCATGATGGCGTCGCCCGGGTTGAACGGGCTGAGTGGGCCCGGCGCGTCCGGTCGGCCATACTCGGGCCACGTTCCCGGCCGGAACTGAGCGATGCCCTCGGCGCCCTTGTTGCTCACGGCGTGGGGGTTCCAGTCGCTTTCCTGCTGGATCTGGGCGGCGATCTGCGGCGCGGACACCGCGCTGCACTCGGCGCCCGCCTCCTCAACCCACTTCACGTACTGCGGGGGGATCTTGGCGGTGTTGAGCGGCGACTGCGCCGCCGTAGTCTCCGCGGTGCCCATTGCCGATGCCACGACGACGAGGCCGAGGCCGAAGAACAGCGCGATCGCCAGTGCGGCGGCGATGGCGGCGGCCTTGATCAGCATCCGGACGCGGCAGGGCGCCCGCGCGGCTGCACCGCCACTGCGGCACGCTGATCGCGCGACCGCAGCCGACTCGCTGAGCGCCTCGTCATGGCCCGGCTGCGCTTGCTCTCATGGCAAGGCCATTCAAATGGTCAATGGCGCGACGGTGCCAGGGCAACTGACCTGGTAACTCACCGAGTGCTCACGGGCCACTGACGTCTCAGGGTTTATCCGCGCACCATCGCCGCCCTATAGTCCGGCCATTACTCGGATTCACTGGACACACGGCCGCGTGCGCGCAGCGAACCGTCGCCCGTGCTCGGGTTGCTGGAGCGTACTTGGCACGAACGAATCCCTGGGTGACCGATTTCGGCCCGCGCCCGCAACAGCAGGACGAACCAGGCTCCACCTCGGTTGCAGCGCTGCTGGCGCCCTTCTATGGCGCCGACCGGCCGCAGCCGACCGCGGTCGGCCCGCTACGGGCGGGCGGGCTGCCGATAACCGAATATCCGCCCGACGTGTGGCCGCCGACACGCGCGAACTGGTGGTGGGCGGGTTGTCACGGCGGCGCCGGGGTGACGACGCTCGTCGGTGCGACCGGCTGCGGACGCGACTCGCTTCGGCACTGGCCGGTGCTGTCGTCGGGTGCCAGCTCGAAGGTCATCCTCGTGGCGCGGACCCACGATGCTGGCCTCCGCGCGGCGCAGGCGGCGGCGCGGCAGTGGGCCTCGGGGATGCTGCCGCGCCAGGTGGAGCTGATCGGCCTGGTGCTGACCGCCGACGCACCCGGCAGGCTGCCGCGGCAGTTGCACGATCTCGCCCGCCTGGTGGCTGGAGGAGTTCCGCGGACCTGGGAGATCGGCTGGCACGAGGAACTCCGCCTCGGGCAGCCGACCCTTCTCGCCGACGGGCCAGCGGCCGAGTACCGGCAGCTGGTCGCGTCACTGACCAGCATCATCACCGGAGGTCTTGATGCGTGACCATATCCTCGCCGCGGTGCTCCAGCTCGCCGGTGCCCCGAACCCCGGCACCGGCACCGCGCCGCCCGGCTCGGCCCAGCTACTGACGATCCTGCAGTGGATCGCCTGGATAGCCACCGCCGCCTGCGTCGTTGGCGTGCTGATGGTCGCGGCCACCATGGCCATCAGGCACCAGCGCGGCGAAGGCGGCCAGCACCTGGCCGGGCTCGGTTGGGTGCTGGCCGGCTGCGTCCTCATCGGCACGGCGTCCGCGCTCGTCGGCAGTCTCTCCTAGGCTCCCGCGGCGGAGCTGGGCATGACCTTGGAGCAACCGACCGGCGACGGCCCGTTGCTGACCCCGCGGCTGCTCATCGCGGCGGCCGTGCTGGCCGGCATCGTCATATTCGCCCTCGTGGCGGTGCTCACCCGGCATGCGCCCGCGGCGGCCGGGACGGCGCCGCGGACCTCCTCGCCAGTCAGGCATCCGGCTGGCCACCGAGCGGGGCCGGCCAGTCACACCGCAGCTCCGGCTGTCAGTGCGGCGGCTGCCGGCGGCGGCTGCCACGTCTCGCCCGGACAGCAGGCGATCCCGGTCAGCGCACCGACGGGCGTGACATGGCGGCTCTACGACACCGTCGCGCTCCCCTTCTCCCCGCAGTCTGGACCAACCGCGATCAATGGCGATGTGGCGCGCTGCTACGCGCACTCCCCGACCGGAGCCCTGCTCGCCACGGTGCAGATTGCGGTGCGCTACTCACTGGCCGCGAACTGGCAGGCCGTTATCGCCGGGCAGGTGATGCCTGGGACCGGTCGCAGTGTCTACGCGGCCGAGCGGCCAGGCGCGGAGTTCACCATCCAGGCGGGTGAGTTCGGTCAGGTCGCCGCCTTCCAGTTCGTCGCCTACACCAGCGCGCTCGCCGTGGTCCAGATCGTCATTCAGTTGCCGTCGGGCGGGATTCAGGCGACAACCATGACGGTGCTGTGGTCCGGCGGCGACTGGCGCCTGCAGTTGCAGCCAGACGGCTCGCCCGGACCCAACGTGCAGCAAGTACCGAGCCTCACCGGATTCATCCCGTGGGGGGGTGCGTGAGCCGTGGGCTGCCCCGTCCTCCTCAGCTGGCTGTGCTCGGGCCCGAGCGACGTGGCATCGGGCGTCGCGAACAGTGTCCTGACAGTCATCGGCGACGCGGTGATCGACGCCGAGAAGTGGGTGGTCGGGCAGAGCCTGAGCCTGTGGACCGATATCCCCACGCCGGGCGCAAACTCGGGCGGCGCCGAGTTCCTGCGCTCACACACGATCTGGCTCGTCGGCTTCGTCGGGGTGATCGGCCTGCTGATCGCCGCGATCAGGCTCGCGCTCGAGCGACGGGCCGAACCCGCCAAGCTCGCCGCGCGCGGCCTGGTCAATCTCGCGGTGACGACCGGGGCGAGCATCGCCGTCATCTCGCTCGGCGCGCAGGCCGGTGACGCGTACTCGAACTGGATCATCAATCAGGGCCTCGCCCAGAACGGCAGCGGATCGAGCGTCGTGAAGGCGGGTGAGGGCCTGCTGATCCTCGCGAACCCGGGGCTACCGGTGTTTCTCGGCATCGTGTTCGGCCTCGTAGGGATCATCGCCTCGATTGCCCAGATCTTCCTGCTCGTGGTCCGCATCGCGATGCTCGGTCTGCTGGCCGGTCTGCTGCCAATCGCCGCGGCGGCCAGTAATACCGAGGCCGGCAAGGTGTGGTTCACGAGATTCTGCGGCTGGCTGCTCGCCTTCCTGCTGTATAAACCGGTCGCCGCGACGATCTACGCCTACGCGTTCGTCTCGCTGTCGAGCAACTCGTTCGTGGACCAGGTTGCCGGGATGGCCATGCTGCTGCTCTCGGTCGTGGCGCTGCCGGCGCTCATGCGTCTGGTCACGCCGATGGTGGCCGCTGCTACCCACTCGGGCGGCAGCGGCGCAGGGGCAGCATTCGCAGCGGTCGCCGTCGCTATCGG
>JBOHCP010000153.1:0-9399 GCA_050698875.1 Streptosporangiaceae bacterium
AAGCACCCCCGCTTCCAGCTGCACTTCACCCCGGCCTCCAGCTCCTGGCTCAACCTCGTGGAGCGGTGGTTCCGCAACCTGACCGGCAAGGCCATCCGCCGCGGCGTCTTCCGCTCCGTGCCCGACCTGATCGGCGCGATCGAGGACTACCTCAACGCAAGCAACGGCAACCCCGGGCCGTTCATCTGGACTGCCACCGCGGAGGAGATCCTGGAGAAGGTCCGACGGGCCGGGTAACGTTAGAACGAATCACCAGTTAAAAACGAGACACTACACTAGGACGCCGCAGCATTGGCCGCGGCCTTGAGGTCCTTCTTATAAGCACGCACCGCCGCCAGCGACTCCGCGTCGACGATGTCGGCCACCGAGTAGTGCGAGCCCTCGATGCCGAACTGCCCGGCTGCCTCGCGCCAGCCCGGCGGCCGGACGCCGAGCTGCTTGCCAAGCAGCGCCTCGAAGATCTGCGCCTTGGGGCCGCCGAAGCCTGGCAGCCCGACCAGCCGAGCCCGCAGCTCCGCGCCGGACGTGGCGCCGGTCCAGACCGCGGCAGGATCGCCGTCGTACTGGTCCACGATCAGCCTGGCGAGGTCCTGGGTCCGTGCGGCCATCGCCCTCGGAAACCGGTGCAGGGCCGGACGGGCGGCAAAGATCGCGGCCAGCGCGTCGGGATCGAACTCGGCGAGCTCGGCCGCCGTCGGCTCGTGCCCGAGCCGGCTGACCAGGTCATATGGCGAGCTGAACGCCTTTTCCAGCGGCACCTGCTGGTCGAGCAGCATGCCGATGAGCAGGGCCAGAGGGTTGCGGGTCAGCAGCTCATTGGCCTGCGCCGACACCGGCAGGGAAAGCGTCATGGAGCCTCCGTGGGTCACCGCAGGGAACACCCGGTGCTGTGGAATAGTTGACAGACTAGGGAACGAAGTCACGGTGCCGCGAGGAGATGGTCATGACGCCGCATATGAAGTGGGGAATCGCCGGTGTCATCATCGCGCTGATCCTCTTCGGGTTCATCCCGTGGTACGTGCCGGTGATCTTGCTGGTCATCGCCATCGCCGTGCCGGCCATCGCCTGGCGCATGCTGTCGCCCGAGCAGCGCCGGAGGGTCCGCCAGACCCGGCGGCGCAAGCAGCTGGGCAACTAGGCCCGGGCAAGTATCTCTGTCCGGCCGAGAAGATTACGGACAGAGAGCCTCGAAACCGTCGGTATTAGGGCTTGCCGGGCCGCCAGAAACCGGGCAGCTCGCGTGGTGCCGCCGGCCCGTCGTAGTGGGCCAGCGGCCGGAAGATGCGGTTATCGGCGATCTGCTCGAGCACATTCGCCATCCACCCGATGATCCGGCTGCAGGCAAACGACGGGGTGAACATCTCCCGTGGCAGCCCCGCCGCTTCCAGCACGACGCCCGCGTAGAACTCGACGTTCGCGTACAGGTCGCGGCCAGGCTTCAGCTCGGCTAGCAGCTGGACCGCTGTCTTCTCCACGACCTCGGCCAACTCGACGCGCTCGCTGTGCAATTCCCTGGCGACCTCGTGCAGGAGCTGTGACCGCGGGTCGATCGTCTTGTAGATGCGGTGCCCGAAGCCCATCAGCACGCGGCCGCTCTCGATCTCGTGCCGCAGCCACGGCTCAGCGTTGTCCGGCGTGCCGATGGCGTCGAGCATGTCAAATACCCGGGCGGGCGCGCCGCCGTGCAGAGGGCCAGACAGCGCGGCGAGGGCCCCGGTTGCGACGGCACCGAGGTCAGCGCCCGAGCTGGCGACCACCCGGGAAGTGAAGGTCGAGTTGTTGAAGCCATGGTCAATGGTGAGCATCAGGTAGCGCTCGACGGCATACCTCGACTGCTCGGCTGGCACCTCACCAGTGATCATGTAGAGATAGTTGGCGGCATAGCCGAGATCGGCCCGCGGCTGCACCGGCTCCAGGCCGCCGCGCAGCCGGAACAGGGCGGCAGCGAGCACCGGCATGATCGCCGACAGTCGGGCTGCCTGCTCGACGGTTTCTGCCTCGGTCTGGTCGCCCCATGGCCGGCATCGGAGCGCCTGGCCCGCCAGGGAGAGCGCGGTGCGCAGCGAAGCGAGGGAACCGCGCGAGCTCAGCGCGGCAATCGCCGGCAACTGCTCCGCCACGCCATCCGGGAGCTGGCGCCAGGCCGCGGACTGCCGGGCGAACTCCCCGCGCTGCGCGGCATTCGGCAGGTCACCGTGCAGGAACAGGTACCAGGCGTCCTCCACCCGGCCGCGCCTGGCGATGTCAACCGCGTTGTACCCGCGGTAGTGGTAGAAGCCCTTGCGCCCGAGCACGTCGGAGACCTTCGTGTGGGCTACCGAAACACCCGCAAGCCCCGGGGGCGCCTCGTAGGGCGCGGTGGGGGCGTCTGCAGCGGCGGTCATGGCTATCTCTCCCTGGCTAAGGAACTCGTACCTGATTAATTATCGATGTCGGTCGCGCTAGTGTGTCAATATTGACACTAATCAACCTAGAGTTGGCCCGGAATCCGCTGAGCGGCAGCTGGCCAGGACGGGCGAGCGCGGGCCAGGACGGTGGCGGGAGGCGCGCGTGACGGAGTGGATCGGTGCCGCCGAGGCCGCCGAGCGGCTCGGCATCAAGCAGGCCAGCCTCTACGCCTACGTCAGTCGCGGCGTGCTGAGTCGGCGCCGGGACGCCGACGGCCGAGCCAGCAAGTTCGATGCCGAGGAAGTAGCGCAGCTTGCCCGCCGCGGCCGACCCCGGCGCGGTGCGGCCGGAGCCGAGCTCGTGATCGAGTCCGAGCTGACCGAGATCACCAGCACGACGCAGCGATACCGCGGCCACGACGCGACGGCTCTGGCACTGCGGTGCAGCTTCCAGGACGTCGCGATGCTGCTCTGGACCGGCGCGCTGCCTGGCTCCGACGCAGCCCGGGCAGCCGGCGTGGCTCGGCAGTCCGACGCCGGCTGCAGGAGCCGCTGGTCAGCGACGCCAGCCGCGCTGGCGGCCGGCCGCGCCGCCCAGGCGGCGCTGCCGCCCGGTACCTTGCCGCTCGAGCGCATCCAGGTAATCGTGCCAGCCCTGGCGGTCACCGACCCGTTCCGGCTGCACCTGGACCGGCCGGCGGTCGTTGCTGCGGGCATGTCGCTGATCGCCGGCATGACAGACGCTCTGCCACTGGCCGGAGCCGCGGACTCGGCGGGCGATGCCATCGCGGCCCGGCTCGCGGCCCGGCTGTGCCGGGCGCCGGCGTCGCCCGGCCTGATCCGGGTGCTGAGCGCCGCTCTGGTGCTGGTGGCCGATCACGAGCTGGCGGCGTCGACGCTGGCGGCGAGGGTAGCCGCCTCGATGCGTGCCGACCCGTACGCGGTGGTCTCCACCGGCCTCGGCGCGATGACCGGCGCGCTGCACGGCGGTGCGGCGCTGGGCGCCGAGATCATGCTCGGCTCGGCGGACTCGCCAGCCGACGCGCCGCGGGTGGTGGGCGATGTGCTCCGCCGTGGTGAGAGGCTGCCCGGCTTCGGGCATTTCGTCTACCGCGACGGAGACCCGCGCGCGAACCTGCTCCTCCGGCTCATCGCGCAGTACGCGCCCGACTCAGAGCGGCTCGCTATCGCCTCGGCGGTGACGGTCGAGGCGCGGAGCAGGGCGCTGCCGGATCCGAACATCGAGTTCGCCCTCGCCGTGCTCGTAGGCGTGGCCGGGATGATCCGCGGCGCGGGCGAGGCGATGTTTGCCATCGGCCGGACCGCCGGCTGGCTCGCGCACGCGCTGGAGGAGTACGAGCGGAACATCCCGATTCGGCCACGGTGCGTCTACACCGGGCCGGTGGCCGTGACCGAGTACGCCGGCGAGTCCTGACTCGCCACGTTCGCGGCTGGCGCCGTGGCCGGGAATGTGCCGCCCAGCCTGCGCCTTATGCTTCGCAGAGTCGAGTGGGGAGTGAGGGACGATGGCTGTACGCCGCCTGAACCACGCTGTCCTGTACGTCAGGGATCTGGCAGCTAGCGTCGATTTCTACACCGACGCGCTCGGCCTTGAGGTGCGCACGCAGGTGCCGGGACGGGCTGCGTTCCTGCGCGCCCCCGGCAGCGCCAACGACCACGATCTCGGCATGTTCGAGGTCCCGCGCGGCCAGATTCCGGTCGAGCCCGCCATCGGCCTCTACCACCTGGCCTGGGAGGTCGGCACGCTCGCGGAGCTCGCGGAGACCAGGGATCGGCTGGTGCGGCGCGGTGCTCTGGTCGGCGCCAGTGACCACAAGGTGTCAAAGTCCTTGTACGCCAAGGACCCGAGCGGCATCGAGTTCGAGGTGATGTGGCGGGTGCCGGCCGAGGCCTGGGAGCAGGAGCTGGCCGACGGCCAGCTGATCGCTCCGCTCGATCTGGACGGCGAGCTGGCCCGCTGGGGTGACCGCGTCACCGGCGCGGCGGCCGGCTCGATCACCTGAGCCGACCGCGGTGCCGGTCTAGGGCAGCGCGCGGCGGCCGGACTGACCCGGGTCCCGCGGCTTGGTGCTCACCTCGATCGTGCCCTTGTAGCCGATACGGCGCACGTGCACGACGGGAGCGTCGGCGGGCAGGCGGCTCTCCAGGTCTTCCTCCGCCGACCACCCTTGCTGACCCCGAAACCGTCCAGTTCCACCCGCACGCCGGGCGGCACGAGCACGTCGATTCTCGACTTGTAGGCGATCGCGTGCAGCGTGGTCACCGGCCCGCTGAGCTCGGCCGCGCGCAGGTCGAGACGCCCGCTGCCCTTGTAGACAACGGCCAGGAACTGCGTCGGAACCCGCCAGCGCCCGCCGCGCCTGATGGCGCTCTTGTAGGCGATGGCGAGCCTGCCCGGCGCGCGCACGCCCGTGGCGCCGGGAGCGACCGGCCGGAGCGCGGCCGTACCCGCAGGCAGGTCCGTTGTCAGCACGGCCAGGTCGCTCGTCAGCCGGGCGGTCAGCGCGGCCCTGGTGCGGTGGTCGAACTCCTCGTCGTCGAGCCGGCCCGCGGCGAACGCCTGCTGTAGCCGCTGGACGACGGCATCCCGGTCGCGGTCGCCGACCCGGAGCGCCTGGTCCGGGTCGGCCGGCTCAATCGCCACGACTCCTCCCGTATTTCAAGATGTATCGCGAATTGCCTGTGGCTGCCAGGCTACCGGCCGGCCAGCCGCGCGTACAGGTCTGCCGTCTGAGCGGCGATCCTCGCCCAGGTGAACTCGGCCACCGCGCGCTCGCGGCCGCGGGCGCCGAGGACCGCCGCGCGACCTGGATCCCTGATCAGCGCGTTGACCGCCGCCGCTAGCGCCGCCTCGTCACCAGGCGGTACGAGGAGACCCGTGACGCCATCGGCAACCACCTCCGGGATGCCGCCGACCGCCGAGGCCACGACCGCGCAACCGCAGGCCATCGCCTCCAGGTTGACAATGCCGAGCGGCTCGTACTCCGACGGGCAGACGAAGGCCGTCGCGTGGCTGAGAATCTGAACCACCTCGGCCTTGGCCAGCATGCCGGGGATCCAGATCACCCCGCCGCGAGTCGCCCGCAGCCGGTCGACCAGCCGGGTCACCTCCGCCTGCAGCTCGGCGGTGTCCGGCTGACCGGCGCACAGCACGAGCTGCGCGCCTGGCTCAAACAGCCCGGCGGCCCGCAGCAGCACCGGCAGTCCCTTCTGCCTGGTGACCCGGCCGACGAAGACCACCAACGGCCGGTCCGGGTCGATGCCGTACCGGTCCAGCACGTCCCGGCCGGGGTCGGGGCGGTAGATGTCTGCGTCGATCCCGTTGTAGATCACGTGCACGCGGTCCGCGTCTACCGCCGGGTAGGAAGAGAGGATGTCTGCCTTCATCCCGTTGGACACCGCGATGACGGCCGAGGCCGCCAGGATTGCCGTGCGCTCGCACCAGCTCGACAGGGCGTACCCGCCGCCGAGCTGCTCGGCCTTCCATGGCCGCAGCGGCTCCAGCGAGTGCGCTGTCATGACGTGCGGCACGCCGTACAACAGCGAGCTCAGGTGGCCCGCCAGGCTGGCGTACCAGGTGTGCGAGTGCACCAGCTGCGCGCCGCCCGTCGCCTCGGTCATCGCGAGGTCGGTCGAGATGACCTGCAGCGCGTGGTTGGCGCCGGCGAGCAGGTCCCACGGCCGGTGCCCCACGACGGGTGGGTGCGGCGGACCGGCCGCCTCGTGGCCCGCGCGCTGGCAGTGCACAGTCAGGTCGACGAGGCCGGTCAGCGAGCGGGCCAGGTGCTCCACGTGCACGCCAGCGCCGCCATAGACCTCGGGCGGATACTCCCGGGTGAGCATGGCCACCCGCAGCCGGGCAGACGGCGCGCGTGCCAGCGCGGTCACGCCACCACTTTCTGGCCCTTGCCCACCACCGTGACGCCGGCGTCGGAGACCACGAAGCCCCTGGCCCGATCCTGGTCCTTGTCGACGCCGATCACGCCGCCCTCCGGCACGTCGACGTTCTTGTCGATGATCGCGTTCTCGATCACGGCGTGCCGTCCGATCCGGGTGTTGTGCATGATCACGGCGCGCTCGACCCTGGCCCAGCTGTTCACCCGGACGCCGGGGGAGAGGACGGCGTTGCGGACTAGTCCGCCGGACACGATGACCCCGTTGCTGACGACACTGTTGATGGCCCGGCCGACCCGGTCCCCTGAGTCATGCACGAACTTGGCGGGCGGCTGGCTAGGTACGTGGGTCAGGATCGGCCACTTGTCGTTGTACAGGTTGAACACCGGGTGCACGGCGCACAGGTCCATGTGCGCGTCGAAGTAGGAGTCGAGCGTCCCGACGTCCCGCCAGTAGCCCGCGTCCCGCGGGTCGGAGCCCGGCACGCTGTTGTCGAGGAAGTCGTAGACCTGCGCGCCCCCCTGGCGGACGAGCATCGGCACGATGTCGCCGCCCATGTCGTGCCGGCTGCTGTCGTCGGCCGCGTCCTCGCGCAGGGCGTCCACGAGCACGTCGGCGGTGAAGACGTAGATGCCCATCGACGCGAAGGCCAGGCCGGGCTGGCCAGGCATGGCAGGCGGGTCGGCGGGCTTCTCCCGGAACGACTCGATGGTGTGCCCGTCGTCGGTCACGCCGATGACGCCGAAGGCGGTGGCCTCGGCCCTCGGCACGGGGAGGGCGGCGACGGTGACCCCGGCACCGTGCGCGACGTGGTGGCCGATCATTTGCAGCGGATCCATGCGGAAGACGTGGTCCGCGCCGAGGACGGCGACGATGTCAGGCCGGTCGTCGTAGATCAGGTTGAGCGACTGGTAGATAGCGTCAGCCGAGCCGGTGTACCAGTGCGGGCCGAGCCGCTGCTGGGCCGGCACGGGCGTCACGTAGTTGCCGAGCAGGCTGGACAGCCGCCAGGTCGTGGTGATGTGCCGGTCCAGGCTGTGGCTCTTGTACTGGGTCAGCACGCAGATGCGCCGCAGCCCGCCGTTGACCAGGTTGGACAGCGCGAAGTCGATCAGGCGGTAGAGGCCGCCGAACGGCACGGCCGGCTTCGCCCGGTCGGCAGTGAGCGGGGCGAGTCGCTTGCCGGCCCCGCCTGCCAGGACCATTGCCAGCACCCTGGGCTCTGCGGCCACGCTTACCTCCCCTGTGACACGGCCGTCGCGCTGCCTTCCAGTGTGGTGCCCGGGCCGGCCAACCGCTAGGCCGGCCGGGTCACCCGGATCCTCGACTGCGGGTGCCCCGTCTGCTCCCAGTCGGCCATGAATCGGGCATCGAGCCCGTACCGCCCTGCCACGCCGATGAGCGTCTCCGTCCGGTAGTAGAAATCCTCGCGGAGGACCTGGTGCTCGGCACCCTGCGTGCGGTCGAAGGTGAAGTCGAAGAACCCGGCCGGCGTGAGTACGCGGCCGACATGCGCCAGGCACTCCTCGATCACGGGCGGCGGCGAGTGCGAGAAGACACTGTGCGCGTGCACGACGTCGAAGCACTCGTCGGGCAGGAACTCCAGCCGCAGGTCGTCGACCAGACAGAGATGCGGGAGCTTACGCTGCAGCCCGAAGTGCGTGACCGTGCGCTCGGCAGCCAGCAGGATGTCGGGCGAGATGTCGGTGCCGTAGTAGTTCCCGGCATCCAGATAGTCGATGAACAGGTGGCCGGCCCGCAGGTTCCCGCAGCCGATCTCCAGCATCCGCATGTCCGGCTTGAGGCCGTGGCCAATCAGGTAGTCGAACTGGAGCTGACCGATCTGCAGCCAGGACTCGCGGGATCCGCTGCCGACCGCGGCGTCGCTGCTCCGGCTCGCGTCCGAGCGCATCACCGCGCGGTAGTAGCTGACGTGGTCGCGGGTCGCTAGCCACAGCAGGGTGTCCCGGCCGCGGCGGCGCGCGTATCCGGCGATGCGGTCCGGGTTCCGGATCGCGTAGGCCATTATGTAGCCCAGCCGGGAGCGGTTCTTCCCGTGCACGGCGTCAGGCTCGGTGCATTGGTGCTGGCTGCCTGTGGCGGGGTCAGTCCCCGTCGGCTTCGCTCGGCCGCCGCGTCATTGCCCTGGTTGCCAGCAGCCGCGCCGCGCCGACCGCCGCGCCCAGCACGACGCCCCAGATGAGCGCCTCGCTGAGGCCTACCTGCGGGTCCTCCGGGTGCTCGGGCGGCTCCTTGCCCGTCGCCGTCTTCCAGCCGAAGATGAGCAGCTTGCGAACCGCGAAGGCGGCGCCGGCGCCGGCCAGCGCGCTCACCGCGCGGCTGCCCACGCTGCCTCGCTGCTTGCCTGACATCTGCCTGTCCTTCCCCGCGGCAGCCCGCGGCCGAGTGACGCGGTCCTTACCCGCCGATGGCGATCATGTCATGGCCTCGGCCCGGGACTGACTACCGGGCGTGCACTCTCGATCGCGGCCGCCAGCTCGGCCGGCCGCCTGGTCGCCAGCAGCCAGTAAGGGCTCGCCGCCTCGGGCCGGGTGACCTCGATGTAGACGGCACACCGGAGGTAAGGCCTGATGAGCACGTGCGCGCGCGGATCGGCACGCGGACCGCGCAGCGCCCGCGCCTGCGCCTCGTCCAGCGGCCGAACCTCGCCGACGTCGGCGAGCGCCAGCCCCTCACTCCCCGCGCGGAGCTCGCCGCCTGTCACCTCGATGGTCGCGCGACCCCAGTTCAGCAGGAACGCGGCGGTGATGGCGATGATGCCGCCGAATACCGCCAGGCTTATGCCGAGATCGAAGCCGGTCCAGACGATCGCCCCGAACGTGAGCATCGTGAACATCCCCGTCACCCACCACAGCGGCGGGGCGAACAGACGCTCTTGGTAGGAGTGCATTGCCCTACGGTAGTTGGTTACATGTACCCCATGACCGGCCCATCGGCAGAAGGCGACCCAGTCGGCCGGACGGCCACCGGGAGTGAGCCGTCGGCCGGGATCCGGGCTGGCCTTCGCCGGCTGTGGCGGACCGGCGCGGTAACCAGCCCAGCCGCGGGCGCCGGCCAGCCCGGCGAAGCCCCACCC
>JBOHCP010000154.1:0-9334 GCA_050698875.1 Streptosporangiaceae bacterium
ATGCCGTGCACCCTGAGGTGCTCTGCCTGCGCGGCCGCGGTCGCACCGAGCAGCGGGTGCCTGGCCGCCGCGTGACTGGCCGTACCGTAGATAGTCACCAGGATGGCGAGGCCGAGCGCGCCGCCCACCTGCTGCATGACATTGACCATGCTGGCTGCGGCGCCGGAGTCCTGCGCCGGCACGCCCGCCAGGGACGCCATGGTCAGCGGGACGAACACCACGCCCATGCCGACCCCGAGCAGCAGCATCGGCACCAGCACGCCGGGGAAGTAGCTCGTGCCGGCAGTGAGCTGGCCGAGCCAGGACATGCCTGCGACAACCGGCAGCAGCCCGACGATCATGAGACGCCGGGGACCGAACCTGGCGACCAGCCGCGGCGCCAGCCTGGATGTGCCGAACAGAGCCGCGGTCATGGGCACGAACGAGAGGCCGGCCGCCAGCGGTCCGAATCCGAGCACCTCCTGGGCGAACTGGGTGAGGAAGAAGAACGACCCGAACATGCCCGCCACCAGCAGCAGCCGCGCGACGTAGGAGGCGCTGCGGCTCGGGTCGCGCAGCAGCCACAGGGGCGTGATCGGCTGGGCTTTCCTGGTCTCGATCAGCACGAACGCAGTCAGCAGTGCCGCGGCCGCAGCGAACGCGGCGAGTGACCTCAGACTGCCCCAGCCGTGGGAGGCCACGGAGATGAACGCGTACACCAGGGCCGACATCCCGGCCGTCGAGGTGATTGCGCCGGTGACGTCGAAGTGACCGCGCTGGCGCTGCGTGTTAGCCAGCAGTCGTGGCGCGAGTGCGACCACCGCCACGCCGACCGGCACGTTGATGAAGAAGACCCACCGCCACGACGCCCATTGCGTGATCATGCCGCCGAGCACCAGGCCCAGGGACGCGCCGCCCATCGTCACGGCGGTGAAGATGCTGAGCGCCCGGACGCGCTCGCGCCCTTCGGGGAAACTGGCCACGATGGCGGCGAGCACGGCGGGCGAGGCGATGGCGCCGCCGACGCCCTGCGCCGCGCGGGCGGCGAGCAGCGGCGCTGAGGTTGAGGCCAGGCCGCCGGCCAGCGACGCGATGGTGAATACGGTGAGGCCCGCCATGAACGTCCGCCGCCTGCCGAGGATGTCGCCGGCCCGGCCGCCGAGCAGAAGCAGGCCGCCGAAGGTCAGCGCGTAGGCGTTCAGCACCCACGACAGGCCGGTCGGTGACAGGTGCAGCCCGGCCGCCATGGACGGAAGCGCCACGTTTACGACCGTGAGATCGAGCACGATCATCAGCTGGGCGCACAGCACCACGGCCAGCGTGACGTTCCGCCGGTCACGGTCTGGTCGCAGATCGGCCTTGGTTGGCTGCCCGCGCGGCGGGCTGGCCGAGGGCTGCGCGTGCTGAGGACTGGCCGACGGAGCCAGCGGCGGGCGCGCCGCAGACAGCGTCCGCGGGAGCGCGGCGGGCGTGACGGAGTGCGAAGACGAAGACATGGTTCCTCCCTGGAACAGCGCCGAGTCGGGCGCCCGGCCAGCGCGGCAGAGCGGCCGGCCAGGCTAGAGTGAGCCGCCGGCCAGGCGATGGCTTGGCCAAACCAGCGGAACGAGCTAAGCTCTATGCGGAGGATCCCTCCGGTAACTATACGGAGGATCCCTCCGTTTCGCAACTCGAAGATGGTGACGACTGATGGGCGCTGAGCCGTCGGCCGCCGTGGGGGGGCCGCCGAAGCGCGCTGACGCGCGCCGCAACTATGACCGGCTGCTGGCCGCGGCGACGGCCGCGTTCGCCGAGCACGGCGCGGACGACGTGTCGCTCGAGGAGATCGCGCGCCGGGCGGGCGTCGGCATCGGTACGCTCTACCGGCACTTCCCGGCCCGGCAGGCGCTGCTCGAGGCCGTCTACAAGGACCAGGTCGACGGGCTCGACGCGCTCGCCGCCAAGCTGATGACGGCCGAGTCGCCCGGTGCGGCACTCGGCGAGTGGTTGCGGGCGTTCGTGGCGTTCGGCAGGACCAAGCGCAGCCTGAGTTCCGCGCTCGTCGCGGCGCTCGGCAAGGATGCCGAGTTCCTCTCGGCCTGCGGCATGACCCTGCGCACGCGGACGGACGAGTTGCTGCGCCGGGCGCAGCTCGCCGGGGAAGCGCGTCCCGGAGTGCAGGCAGGCGACATCCTGCGGCTTACCCACGGACTGATCATGGCCACCGACGCGGTGCCGACCGACCCGGATCAGCCCGCCCGGCTGATCGCGTTGGTGATCAGCGGCCTGCTCGCCGGGTCGGCTGACGCCTGAGCCGCGAGGACCACTAGCTTGCCCGCGGTTGCCCGGCCGGGTGCCGTTCTAGGTGCTGGTCATGGCTGCCTGCGGTCCGCGCGGACTGCGCGCTGGTAAGCCACTGGCGGGCCTTCTCGAGCCGGGCCGCCGTGCTTGCCACCTCGCGGTCGAGGTCCGGGTCAGCGCCGGATCCGGCCCGCTCACGGGCCGCCGACAGTTCGGCGAGCCGGACGCGCAGTCGGCGGACGCGGTCCTGGGCCAGCAAAACGGAGTCGCCGCCCGCAATCGACTCGCCGTGTCGCTGGCCGGCCGTGGCGCTGTTGCTCCGCCGCGTCTGCTCCGATTTCCGGTCGTTCTCAGCAGACAGCACAATCGCCACCGCTGCCCAGCCGACGACCGCGAGCACGGCCTCGCGTGACGCGTCGAGCGCGTCAGCCCAGTGCTGCCGGGCGATGTCCCTGGCCAGCGTCGTCGCGTACACGACCGTGACCAAGACCGTCGCCACGAGGAGGAGCGCGATTACGACCCGTTTCCACCAGGGCCGCCGCCCCGTTGCCCTCGTCCGCGGGTGCAGCGGCCGCCCGGCAGCCTGGCCGAGCCTGCGCACCAGGCCATGGCGGCCGCTGGCCACCGGAGTGCCGAGCATGTGGTCCCGTCTGGCCAGTTAGCGCGGCGCGGCGGCCGCGTGCGCCGCGTGGGCGACCTGCCCGGCCGCATCGGTCACCGCCTGGGTCAGCGCCGACAGGTGGCCGCTGGCGACCCTGGCCGCGTGACGGCGCCGCCAGGACAGCGACGGGTTGCCGTTGGTGTCCGCGATGGCGAGCAGCAGCCCGCCCATCATCGTCACATTCTTCAGAAAGTGGATGCGCTGCATGGCGCGCTCCTGCGGATCCTCGACTTCCCAGAACCGGTGCCCGGCGAGCGTGGTGGGCACCAGTGTCCCGGCGATCGCCAGCGCGGCCAGCCGCGGCAGCACGCCGAGCCCGAGCATGGTGCCCGCTGTCGCCTGGACGGCCCCGTTGACTCGCACCACGTGCTCCGCCTCGGCGGGCATGGCCGGGATCCGCTCGCGCAGCGGCCGGACAACCGGCTCGGCGAGCGCGGACACCCCCTCGGGGTTCTGCAGCTGCTGCACGCCCTCTGCCACGAAGATCGACGCCAGCATCGGTCGCGCGAACTCTCTTAGTGCGCTCATGCGCTGGCACTTGCCCGGCTGGCCGGGGTTTGTAACCCCACCACATGCCGCCCCAGGGCGCACCAGCCCGAGGCGCCGGCCCGCGAGCCCGCGAGCCCGCGCGCCGCGAGTGGCCACCAGGCCGCTTTGCGGTAGGACCACCCGGTACGCCATGGCGGTTCGCAGGGCGAAGCAAAAGGCTCAGGTCATCGCGAAGCTGTCGGCGAGCGCTCCCGCCGGGGAGACGTTCATCGCCTGCGTCCACGGCGAGAAGGGCCCGAGTCCGTGGCTGAACGCGCTATTCGACGAGCTGCCGCTGCTGGGCCTGGTTACCGTCAGTCTGCTGGGCTGCCAGCCGAATTCATCACCATGTGTGGCAATTCAGTTTGAACACTCCGAAACTCGCTCAGGGCCGTCGTCCGCTCGCGCCATCGGGACTCAACGGTCGCCGGCGGTGTCCTGGCGCTTGGCCATCCGCAGTAGCTGTTCCGTCCGAAGCCGGCTGGCCGCTCCCGGCGACCCGGCCGTTCGCGGTGCCGCCGGCTCCATCGGCGCCAGCCGGGTCCGCAACCGCGGTGGCCGGAACGGCCGAGACCGTGGCAACCTCGTTCCGGTCCTCATAGACGAACCTGCCGCCCCGCAGGGCGGAGGCGCCGGCCGCAACCAGCAACAGGGCTATCGCCAGGCTGAACACGATGACCAGGCCGTGGTGGAATGGCTGGGAGATCAGCTGCGGGAAGAACGACCTGCCCGTCAGCAGCGCCACGTGGGCGGCGGGCAGGTGTGCCAGCACGCCGGTCGGCGTGAGCAGTTGGCGAATCGGGTTGTAGCCGAGGAAGGCCGCGAACAGGCTGCCGACCGGCGGCAGCGCGCCGATCTGGTGAGCGATGGCGTGCGGAACGCCCTGAGCGGTCAGCCCGCCGGTGAGGGTGCCCGGCAGCGTCGCGGCCAGCCCGGCGATCATCAGCGAGAAGAACACGCCGATCGACAGCACGAAGCCGGCATTCTGGAACGTCGCGAGCATCCCGGAGGCGGCACCGCGCTGCCTGGCGGGCACGCTGTTCATGATCGCGGCCGCGTTGGGCGCGGAGAACAGTCCCATCCCGGCCCCCGCGAGGAAGATGAGGGCAGCGAACTCCGGATAGCTGAAGTTGACCGGGATCAGTTCCAGCCCGCCGAAGGCGAGGGCCGACACGACGAGCCCGCCGGAAGCGAACGCCCTGGCGCCGTGCTTGTCCGACAGCCAGCCAGAGACCGGACCGGAGGCGACGAATCCGAAGGTCAGCGCCAGCAGGTAGATGCCTGACCAGAGCGGGGTGTCCTTGTACGCGTAGCCGTGCAGCGGCAGCCAGATGCCCTGCAGCCAGATGATGAGCATGAACTGCAAGCCGCCGCGGGCTATTGCCGCCAGCAGGGTCGCCCCCGTCCCGGCGGCGAACGCCCTGATCTTCATCAGCCGCAGGTCGAACATCGGCGCCTCGACCTTGGTCTCGATCACGCAGAACACGAGGAGCAGCGTGACGCCGCCGAACAGCCCGGTCAGTACGAGCGGACTGGTCCAGCCCATGGCGTGGCCGCCATAGGGCTGGATGCCGTAGGTGATGCCGGTCAGCAGGCCGATCAGGCCGACCGCGAACGTGATGTTGCCGAGCCAGTCGATCCTGGCCGGCGTCCGCAGGCCGACCTCCTTGAGGCTGAGGTAGGACCAGATCGTGCCGCCGAGACCGATCGGCACCGAGACGATGAACACCAGCCGCCAGTCGACGGCCGCGAGCACCCCGCCGAGGATCAGGCCGATGAACTGGCCGGAGATCCCCGCGATCTGGTTGATGCCCATGGCCAGGCCGCGCTGGTCGGACGGGAACGCATCGGTGAGGATCGCTGGTGAGTTCGCCATGATCATGGCCCCGCCGACGGCCTGGATGATCCGGAAGCCGATGAGCCACAGCGCCCCGCCCGGCCCGGTGAACGGATCGAACGGCAGCGCGAGCGCGGCCAGCCCGAAGATCGCGAAGCCAGCGTTGTACATGCGGACCCGGCCGTAGATGTCACCGAGCCGGCCGAGGGTGACGACGAGTACCGCGGACACGACGAGGTAGCCCATCAGCATCCAGAGCAGGTAGCTGATGTTGCTGGGCTGCAGCGGATTCAGCCGGATGCCGCGGAAGATGGCCGGCAGCGCGATGATCACGATGGAGGAGTTGACCGTGGCCGCTAGCATCCCGACGGTCGTGTTGGACAGCGCTACCCACTTGTAGTGCCCGTCCCGCAGGCCGCGCCTGCCCGTCACCCCGGTTTCTGAGGCCTGGCTCACGGTGGCGACTCCCGGTGTCCGCAGCTTTAGTTGCTAACACGAAACTAACAGCAACGCCGGACATCGTGGTTCCCGGCCGGCGCCCGTGGTCCTGGCTGACGTGACTGGTTCCGGCCGCGCCGGCCGGGGCGCGGCCATTGTCGGCGAGCGGGCCGCGCTGGCTCGCTGGAGTATCGTCTGAGCGTGGCATTCCGCCCGGCACCGCGTGATCTGCGCGCGTCCGATTCCGACCGCGAGCGGGTGATCACGCTGCTGGGCACGGCGGCCGCGGATGGCAGGCTCACGCCCGACGAGCACGCTGAGCGGGCAGAGCGCGCTTATCGGGCCAGAACTCTCGGCGAGCTGGCCGGGCTGACCGTCGACCTGGCCGGACCGGCCGATCAGCCCATCAGGCTAGACGGCCGGCGCCCGGTGGCGGGCATCTTCGGCCGGGACCAGCGCGGCGGCCGCTGGGTGGTACCGGAGAGCCTGCCGGTGCTGGCGATCTTCGGCGAGGTCGAGCTCGACCTGCGGGAGGCGCTGCTCCAGGGCGGCCGCACCGTCGTGCACGCGACGGTGATTGCCGGCACAATCCACCTCATCGTGCCGGACGGCGTCCTGGTCGACACCACCGGTACCGCGCTGCTGACCCGCAAGAAGATCGATCGCCCCGCCCGGCCGCCGGTGCGCGGGCCTGCCAGCTCCGGACCGGCCGTCGACGGCAGGCCTGGCGCTGCCAAGCCGGGCCTTGGACCCCTGGTGGTCGAGGTGCGCACGGTCGGCCTTGGCGGGACGATCCGGGTGACGTCACCGAGGCGGCCGCGTCGGCCGCGTCGGCTAGGCGGGCTGTGGCGGGGGACGGCCGGCCGATGAGATCGGGGCACCCGGCTCCGCTGCTGCTGACCTGTGGGGACACAGCGCCCCCTGGAGATACCCCAGACCCCGATGGCCCGGATGCCCCTGGGGGTTTCGCCAGCCGTGCACGCCGAGGCTACCGCGCCGTCATCGGCGGCGCGTGTACTGGGCGCGAGGCCGCCGCGTCGCCTGGGCGCGTCGCACGACCCGACGGAGACGGATGACCAGTCCGGCCCGGCTGACGTCAGCCGAGGGGAGTACGCACGCGCTGCGGGACTACCTGGTGGCGCACGCCATCGCGGGCACTGTCGCGACCCCGCGGCAGGACAGCCTGGCCAAGTACCGCCGCATGGTGGCAGGCGACTGGCAGTGCCAGTTCGGCCTCACCTTCGCCCGCCCGTGGACCGTCGAGGACGTCCTCGCGGAGATGGCGCTCCGGTGCGGCGTCAGCGGCGACCCGGCGGTGCAGCAGGGGCCGGACTTTATCGACCCCGACCGCACGATCGACCGGCTCCGCGCCGTGGCAGCCCGGCTGCGCGAGGTAGCGGCGGCGCGCGGGACGGTGCTGCTCGGGACCGGCCATCCGGCCGGGCTGCTGGCCATTCACACGGTGCTGTCGAGGCGGCTGCGCGCAGCGGGCTGCCAGGTGCTGACACCGGCGTCCGGCTGGCGCGGCCGTCCGGTGTTCGATGACGAGCAGCTGGACGGCGAGCTGAGGTACTGGGACCGCGTGGCGGTCATCAGTGTGTTCGGGGGACTGGGGCATACCCACGCTCCCGGCCCCATGCGAGCCATGGTGGCCGACCTGCGCCGGTCCGGCCAGCCGATGCCGGACCTCGTGATCGCCGATCACGGCTTCGCCGGTGCCGCCGGCGAGGCGGGATTGCTGGTCGTCGGATTCGCCGACTGCAACGACCCGGCGCTGTTCGTCGGAGAGGCCGAGGGCCGGATCGACGTGTCGGTGCCGCTCGACGATAACGTGCCACCTGACCTGTACGAGCCGGTCACGGCGTTCCTGCTGGCGCAGGCCGGCCTGTAGCGCGGTGGGCGACGCTGACCGCTGCGGATATCGGCTGCCGGGCCGGTGTCCGGGGGTCGCGGCGAGCCTCGCCGACCTGGTCAGCGCGGCCATCGCGGCGAGGTCGGCGCGCCGGGCCGTCGTCAGTAGGCGACGGAGGAGTAGGTGCCGACCTTCCATAGCGCGTGCTCGCTATAGATGGTGCGGACGGTGCCTGACCGGGCTCGCATCACCAGCGAGTGGGTCGTGGCACCGCCAGGGCCGCGGTATCGCACGCCGGGAAGCAGGTCGCCGTCGGTGATGCCGGTCGCCGCGAAGAACGCGTCGTCGGATGCCACCAGGTCGTCGGTCCGCAGTACCCGGCTGAGGTCGTGCCCGGCGGCCAGCGCCCGCTCGCGCTCAGCGTCGTCGCGCGGCGCGAGCTTGCCCAGGATCACGCCGCCGAGGCACTTGACCGCGCAGGCCGCGATCACCCCCTCAGGCGTGCCGCCGATACCGAGCAGCAGGTCCACGCCTGAACCGCCTCTGGCGGCCAGGATCGCACCGGCGACGTCGCCGTCGGTGAGCAGCTTGATCCTGGCGCCGGCCTCGCGAACCTGGCCGATAAGCTCGGCGTGCCGCGGCCTGTCCAGGATCACGACCGTCACATCGGACGGCGCGCACTTCTTGGCCCTGGCCACCGCGCTGACGTTCGCGGCCGGCGGCGCGTCGATATCCACGGTGTCGGCCGCCTCCGGACCAGCGACGAGCTTGGACATGTAGTAGACCGCCGATGGGTCGTACATCGAGCCGCGGGCGCTGACCGCGATCACCGAAATCGCGTTCGGCATCCCGTTGGCTGTGAGCCTCGTGCCGTCGATCGGGTCCACCGCGACGTCGCAGAGCGGTCCGCTGCCGTCGCCGACCTGCTCGCCGTTGTACAGCATCGGGGCATGATCCTTCGCACCCTCGCCGATCACCACGATGCCGTTCATCGACACGGTATTGATGAGCTGGCGCATCGCGTTGACCGCGGCCCCGTCGGCGCCATTCTTGTCACCACGGCCGACCCACCGGGCCGACGCCATCGCTCCGGCCTCGGTAACCCTGGCCAGCTCCAGGGCGAGGTTGCGGTCGGGCGCGTGCTTGCCCGGCTCGGGCGCCGCGAAGCCGGCCTCGCCAGCCGCGGGCGCGCTGCCAGCGATGCCCGGCGCGCCTGCCACGCCTGCCGGCCCGCCATCGTGCCGCGCCTGGCTCTCGCTCATAGCCACCACACCTTTCGCATGAGCGGCCCCTAATGAAATCCTATGTAGCAGGCTGGCCGCCTGGCCTGCCGCCCGACACGGGCGCGGCAGAACGTCGAGGTGAATGACTAGTCAACAGATAGCGCACGCGGGCCGCCCTGCAGACCGCGGCGCGTCGACGCGGGCCACGCTGCTCACGGCTGCGCGCGAGGTATTCATGCGCCAGGGCTATGCGCGGGCCGGAGTCACGGACATCGTCGAGCAGGCCGGCGCCAGCGTGGGCAGCCTGTATCACCACTTCTCCGGCAAGGCCGACCTGTACCTTGCGCTGTTCGATCAGCTCAACGATGAGCACGAGGCCCGGACCCGCGCGGCCGTGCGGGAAAGCCGGGACGCGGGCGTGATCGACCCCATGCGTCTGCTGCTCGCCGGGGCGCGCGGCTACCTCGACGTCTGCGTCGAGCAGCGTGACCTGGCCGCCATGTTTGCCCGCGGTGACGGGCCGCCTGGCTTTCACC
>JBOHCP010000155.1:0-9308 GCA_050698875.1 Streptosporangiaceae bacterium
GGCCGGGTATCTGGAGATAAGCGCGAATCGTGGCTGGTCAGGCGGCGGCGGGGAGCCGCGCTGCGGCGAGGCGGCTGGTGATCTCGTGGTCGATGACGCGCAAGTGCGGCAAGGTCCACGACCGCGTCCTGCGCCCGCTCATGACCGGCGACCAGCCCCAGGCCCCGCCCCCGCTGTCCACAGCGCCCGGCTGATGCGTTCAGGCGCCGGGATTGAGGTCGGCTTCGAACTCAACCGTGACTTCGTCGCTGAGCTTGAGTGCGCCGAAGAACCCGGTGTAGGGCCGGATCCCCCAGCGGGTCTGCACGATTGTCGCCGAACCCAGCACCCGGCCGTCGGCCTGGCGGCCCTGCATAGTGACCGGCTCAGTTACGCCGGTAATAGTGAGGTCTCCGTAGATACTGAAGGACTCCGCCGTTCCCTCGACCAGTGTCGACCGGAAAGTGATCGCCGGATGCCGGCGGGTGTCGAGGAGCTTCTGCTTGATGGTGTTCTTGATTTGCGCGCGATCGGACTCGGTCAACGGCTTGATGCCGCCGGTACCATCCCGGACCTCGAAGGAGTCGGTATCGATCTCGACGCTCACCGAGGATGCAGAAGGGTGGGCGGCGTCGACGATGACCTCGGCGTGCCAGCGCGTGATATCGATTGTCAGATCGTGGCCGACCCTCGCTGCCAGACCGGTACGGGTCGTTTTGACTTGGAGCTGGCCGGACCCAGGTCGGAGCGTGTATGTACCATCGCCGATGCCCATGGCGGCAGGCTACTCCGCCGGCCGAGGACCAGCGTCCGGCACCTCAGCACCCTTGGGCTCAGGTAGCAGCGCCGGAGGGCCGAGCGTCGAGCAGATGGCAAAGCTCTTCGCCATGATCGCGCAGGCGATGACCGGCGACGAGCCGGCCGAAGCCCGCAGAGCCGCTGTTGGCCGGTTCGCGCTCGCCGCCGACTCGTTGCCCGAGGACCAGTTTGTCGCGGCCTTCCGATACCTGAAGGGCGAGCCGTGGCCGACCAGGTTCGCCTGTCCGGCTGTGGATGCGCTCAGCGGCAAGCTCGCTGTCTGGGACGTTCACGCAGGTGTCGAACTTGATCGCGCTGTCGCGTCGAGCTGCGCATACCGGGCCTGTTCGCTCCGGTTACCATCAACGGAAGGCGCTACATCGACGGCGGGTTCCGGTCCGGCACGAACGCCGATCTCGCCAGCGGGCACGACCGGGTGCTGATCATCTCCCTGCTGGGATCCGTCGCAGCGACGGTCGGCCAGGACGCGGGCCTCACGCCCGCCGGGCAGCTCGATAGCGAGATCGCCGCGCTCACCGAGAACGGCTCGGTGGTAGCGGTGGTCGAGGCCGACCAGGTCGGCGCGCAGGCGATGGGTGTCAATCTCATGGATCCGTCAGCGATACCTGCAGCTGTCGACGAGGGCATCCGACAGGGTGAATCAGAGGCAAGCCGTCTGCGCGAGTTCTGGTCCGGCGGCTGACCTTTGACAGCTGTCCTAACCGCGTGCTCTACAAGCATCCTTCTCTGCCGACACTCCCCGCGGGCCGCCTGACGTCCCAGCAGCACCGGTTTGTGGTCGGCGACCGAACTGGACTACCGCCACCAGTCAGACCCGTCATGGGAAAAGGCCCGCTGGCCATGGACCAGATCTTCGGCCGCACTGCCCGAAGGACCGGTCATTAGTTAGCTCGCTCGTGCCTGATGTGAGCGAGTCGGCCAGGTCGCACCTATGCGCCGTAACGCATGCCGATTCGTATTCCGAGCGAGCGAATGCCCTGCCGATTCGGGCGCGCCGAGGCATAGGCCAAGTATCGCGACGACATGCCGCTTGGACTTCACGATCCACCTGCCGAGGCCGGGCGGGCCGAGGCAGTGCTCGACCCGTCAGCGGTCGGTGGCGTGCGCGAGGCCGCCGGGCAGCGGGACGCGATCAGCCGCGCAGTCGCACGCGATGTGCCACCGCACGGCGAAGTATGGGGCCACGTCGCGAAGGCATGGTGCCAACGCCCGCACATGCCGCTGCTAGTGCGGCGGCTCTTGCCGATGAGCGCGAGCGCGAGTTCGACGCACCGGCGGCCACGGATCCGAAAAGCATCAAATACGCCGTCAAGGCGCGGGGCGGGCTGCCTCGGCCGCCTCGAATAGACACTTCACACGTCTGATATAAGGCTGTATTTTCACGCCATGACCGGTGTCATTGACCTGGTGTCGCCGTCGTCCTACGCCCAGGGCCATCCCGCCGCGCAGTACGCGTGGCTGCGGGATAACGACCCCGTCCACTGGCACGAAGAGCCAAACGGACCCGGCTTCTGGACGGTGACCAGGCACGAGGACGTCAAGGCTGTCGGCCGGAATGCCGAGCTTTTCTCCTCCTGCCCGACCATCATGATCGATGACCGCAGCGCGACCGATCTTGGCGACCACACGATGATGCTGACGATGGATCCGCCGCGGCACACGCAGTACCGCAAGCTTGTCTCGCCTCGGTTCCTGCGCAGCGCTGCGGGTCGGATGCGTCCAGGGATCGAACGGCTGGCCGCCGAGATCGTTGACGGCGTTGCTGACCGGGACGAGTTTGACTTGGTCGAGGATGTCGCGGGCCTGCTCCCGTCGTACGTCATCGCCGAGATGCTCGGGATCCCTTGCCAGGACGGAGTCGAGCTCTACCGGCTGACCGAGACGCTCCACGCCGATCCCGCGAGCCAGCCCGATGGCGCGGGGATGGCCGCCGTTGTCGAGATGTTCAACTATGCCAACAGCGTCTGGAATGAGAAACGAGCACATCCAGGGGACGACCTCGCCTCCGCGCTGGTGACCGCCGAAGTGGACGGGCACCGCCTCGATGAGATCGACTTCAACCTATTTTTCCTCCTGCTCATCGACGCTGGCGGCGACACGACGCGCAACCTGGTGGCCGGCGGGATGGACGCGCTCTTCACGCACCCCGAGGAGCGAGAGCGACTGACTGCCGACCTCGGGCTTCTTCCCACCGCCATCGAGGAGATGCTTCGCTGGACAAGCCCCGTCATCTACATGCGGCGGACCGCCACGGCCGACACCGAGCTGGGCGGCCGGCGGATCGAGGCCGGGCAAAAAGTCGTCATGTACTACGGAGCGGCCAATCGCGATCCCCGCGCGTTTGACGAGCCGGAGCGCTTGGACATCACCCGCATGCCCAATGATCACCTGGCCTTCGGCGGCGGCGGGCCGCACTTCTGCCTCGGATCCCACGTCGCCCGCGTCGAGATCGACGCGATGTTCCGGCAGCTCCTCACCCGGCTGCCGGACCTGCGGAAGATCGGCGAGACCGAGTGGCTGCCGTCCACGTTCATCTCCGGACCCAAGCACATCCGAGTGCTCCGCAGCCGCAGCTGAGCCGGCGACGAACGCGGGCTCCTGACATCGTCTCAACATCCGGATCTGCCGCGATAAGCGCGCCCGAGTGAGGGCGATCAGCCCTTGCCACACTGCGCCTGCGCGCTTGGCAGTTTGGACGCCGTCCTAGGCTCCCAGGACGACTCCCGGCCGCTGTTAGTCCTACTAGATCGCGGTTAGTCCGAATCTGGATGCCAGCCCGCGGATTCCAATGCCGACCGCACACGAGCCTTGGCCGCAGGCGCAGGCACCCGAAGCGATTGGGCTGCAGTTGCGTCGTTGGAGACAACCACAACGTCGCCGTCGACCAGTAACGTCGATCGACCCCGGTCGAGGGGTCTTCACTCCGATGCCATCGTCGGCATCTTGCGTGTCCGTGGGCCGTCCTATTTAATCGGGTCACGGCGCTGGTCAGGCAGCGGGAGGAAACGATGACGGTCGAGACGCTGGCCGGGCCGGTCCGCAGGCCACGTAACCTCGCTGCCGGGGTTGTGGGCAGCATTCACGGCGACGCCACGGCTACAGAGCTCGGGTTCCGCGGCGGGACGGTGGCCGGCAGCGTGCACATGGATCAGTTCCCGCCGCTAGCCATCCGCGCGTTCGGCAACGGGTGGTTCGAGGACGGGAGCCTGTCGCTGTATTTCCGGCACGCGACCACCGACGGCGAGCCCGTCCGCGCATTCATCGAGGCACCCCCGCGGCGGCGCGACGTCCAGGCCAGGGCGTGGGCGACCACTGAAGGTGACGTGGTCGTCGCCGAGGGAACGGCGGGGCTCGGGAACCCGGCCGAGCCGTCCGCGCTGCGTTCCCGCGACATGCGTCCAACGGACCCGGCAGAGCTGCGCATCCTGGCGGGCCTGCGGCCCGGCGCCGTGCTCGGCGACATGATGCTGGAGCCAGACGGCGAACGGCAGCGCCAGCGCATCCGCCAGGTCGGCATGACCGAACCGCTGGACTGGTACACCGGGCCATCGCCCTGGGGCGGTCCCGTGGCCGCTCCCTCCACCGTCGTGGACCTGCTGTATGCCCGGCTGCTCGAGGACGCCAAGAAGGCGATGGGTCACCACGTCGGGCTGTTCGGCGCGATCGAGATCCGCTTCCGATCCGGGCCGGTGTTCCTGGACAGCCGCTACCGCGTCACGGGCGAGGTGGTCACGCTCAGCCAGACACCGAAAACCGAAGTGCTGTGGTTCGACAGCCGGGCCCTCGACGCCAGCGGAACGCCTATCGCCGAGATGCGGATGATGCTGCGCGAGCTGAAGCAGTCCTCCCCCCTCTACCGCACCAGCGACGCCGGCCGATAACCGCCGCCGCCCCGGCAAGGATCAGAGAACTGGACCTCAACGCGGCTGCCGACCGCCCCCCACGCGCAGATCCGGGACCGGATCACGGCCAGCAGACACGGCGCCAGGCGTGCGCCCGCATTTGCCGCGCGTCGGTCGTTGACGCGGATTGGATGTCCGGATGCGGAGCCGACCCAGCGAGCCGACCGGTACGGCTACCGTGCACCCAGGGTGCTCCTCGCCAATGTTAAGCATACGCTGAACAATGTTTCCTGAACATCTTGCTGGTCAAGCGGTAATCTCTGAGATTGATGTCCGAGGGCAATGAGCAGCAGCGATCACCGGAGGACGCCGCCCCGCATCGCTTCGAGAATCCCCGCAGCATCCGAGCCCTGGCGCACCCGGCCCGGCTGGCCATCATCGACGCCCTGGCGGCGGGCGATGAGCTGACCGCTACCCAGTGCGCGGAGCTGACCGGGCTGAGCCCGAGCGCGACGGCGTACCACCTGAAGCTCCTGGAACGGTACGGGTTCGCCGAAACGGCGCCCCCGAGACCGGACCGCCGGGAGCGGCCGTGGCGAGCTGCCGGACGCGGGACCCAGGTCGATCTGGACACCTCGACGCCCGCCGGAGGCTCGGCCGCGGCCGCCGTCGCGGCGGCCTACATCGACACGACCCGTGCTGTCGCGGTCGAGTTCGCCGCGGGCTCGCCCGCCGAGCCCGCCGAGCCCGCGGAGTGGCGGGATGCCGCCGCCCTGAACAACGCCGACCTCTGGCTGACGGTCGAGGAGATTCACCGGGTAGCCGAGGAACTACGAGCGGTGCTCGAGCCGTATCGGGGGCGTACCGGGCTCGGGGCGCGCCCGGCGGGCAGCAGGAGGGTCAGGGTAATGAACGTCGTCGTGCCGCACCCGCGCGCCCGCCCGAAGCGGTTTCGCGAACGCCAATGAGCCCGGCGAAGGTCTCAGCTACCGCCGCTGGCGTGAACTCCAGGGTGGCGTCGCCCACCGAGAACTCCAGCCGTTGCACCGCCGGATCGGCGGTCGGCATGCAGAACGGGGAGGCCCAGAGGCCCTCGTCTTCCGCGAGTCGCCGCGCGGCCTTGGTGTAGTCGTCCCTGCCCACTCGCAGCATCAGGTGCATCATCGGCACCTGCGGCGGATCCGGGATCACCGTGATGCCCGGAATGGCGGAGAGCGCGGCCGCGACCGCCCGGGCATGGTCGAGATACCGGGGGAACTTCGGCAGCCGCTCGGCGAGCAGGGTCAATGCGGAGGCCGCACTCGGCCACAACCCGTGGAGCGTGCCGCCCATTCGCCGCCGCCATTCCCGCACCTGCTCGATGACGTCACCTGGCCCGGCGACACAGCAGCCGGGGAGCGCCCCGATCCCCTTGTAGAAGGACACGTAGACGGTGTCGAACAGGGCCGAGATCTCAGCCGGTGACCGGCGGTACCCGGCCGACGACTCCCACAGCCGCGCTCCGTCCAGGTGCGCCGCGGCACCGCGCTCGCGGGCCCACTCGACCTGCGCCGCCAGATCGTCCCACGCTGGCTGCTGGCCGCCGATGTCACGCTGCGGCAGCTCGAGCAGCAGCGCGGCTGGTGGCTCGGCGATCGCCGTGAGGTCATCCATCGTGATGAGCCGATCCCGCTGCCCGGCCAGCCGGCCGATGAGCCCGTGCAGCCGCTGGTATGCCTGCTCCTCGTGCTGCTCGAGATGGCACAACGGGTGAAAAACGACGGTCCGGCGATTCCGGGCGTCCGCGTGCACCCGGAGTACTGCCTGCTGTCCCATGATCCCCGAGGGAAGAAACGTGGCCGCCGGTTTGCCCAGCACCCGGCAGATCTCGGCCTCCAGGTCGGCAACCACACCGCCTTGGCCGTAGTTGTCGATCGTGGTGTCGGCCGGGATAGTGGCCAGCATCGAGGCAGCGGTGGCCAGGCCATGGCCCTGGATCGACCTGGTGCACCGCCGCCGCAGTGCCACTAGCTCTTCGCGCTCAGTCATCCTGTAGCCCTGTGCACCACACGCTTATTGCCGCGTAACCGAGCGACGTTGTTTTACCTAATTGCGAATGCCACTATGTCATGGCCAGAGTGGACGGCACGTCGGAGGTGTTGGCGACGCGGTTCCAGCCGCCCCGAGTAACTGGCCCTGGAGTGCCCGCAGAAGTCGTCGGTTTGTACGCGATGACCAGTGCCCCGTATTCCATCGCCAGCGTCTCGGCCGGCACCTGGTCACCGGCTGATCCCGACCAGTCGATCTTGGTAATGAAGACCGTCTGGAACTCGTAGGCGAGAAAAGTGCTCTGGCTGGGGCCGGCCGACTGCCGAAGGTACAGCTGGACGGCGGCGAAGTGACTGCCAGATGCACAGGCGCTGAACAGGGACGGCGACGTTTTGTCCACGAGCTTGGTAACGGTGAGGGGGCTGAACTGGGCTCTGCCGGCACCGGCGCCGGCACCCGCGGATCCGAGCACCGTGGCGTTTTCTACCTCGAGCTCAAAGCTGGTAACCGGGATGACGGTGGCGTTAGGGAACGCGGTCGCGACCGACGGGTCGGCGCTGGTTTCCCCGGTGACTGGCGGATTAGCGGGATTCTGCGGTATCACGAGAAACATGTCGATGGCCATGATGTATCCCTTATTGCTATCGCAGCCCGTTCGGCCGAATTAATTCACTCTTTACATCTTTTGCCCGAGCGAGTCAACAGCTAACCAGCCAGAATGGCCCACCAGTTAGCCGTGGTGGCGTAACCGGTATATCCGCTCCAGCCGAGCATGATGCGAAGATGGACACCGCAGGCCGGGACGATCGACCCTGGCTCAGTGGCGCTGCACCCCCGTTGGATGGGCCGTAGGTCGACCACGATTGTGAGGCAGTTCCATGACCACTCCGGGCAGCAACTCCGAGCCACACGTGGTCGTCGGCGTAGACGGCTCCGCGGAGTCCGTCGAAGCGCTCGGCTGGGCGGCGCGGTACGCGGCCGCGACCGGCGGCAGCATCAGCGCGGTGCACGCCTGGCACTTCCCGGCGGCCGGACCGGTCCCGGCAGGGCGGCCGCCGCAGGCGATCACCGACCAGGTTCGGGCGATGATGCAGGAGACGCTGGACACGGCGCTGACCCAGGTGTTCGGCACCACCACACCGGAGCACGTCAGCACGAAGGTCGCCTACGGTCACCCGGCGATGGTGCTGGTCACCGAGGCGGCAGGCGCCGACCTGCTCGTGGTGGGCAACCGCGGGCACGGCGCATTTCACGGCAGGCTGCTCGGCTCGGTGAGCATCCACTGCGTCACGACCGCCCCGTGCCCGGTCGTCGTCGTGCGCCGCCAGTCATGACGATAGGCACGGGGGCGGCGGCACCCTGACCAGCGCGCAGGCAGCGGTGCTTGACCAGTACTGGCGCGCGGCGAACTACCTGTCGGCGGGCCAGATCTACCTGAGGGACAACCCGCTGGGCGGGGCGGGCGGCGGGCCCATGGCCGCGTTCCCTGCATCAGGCTCGCCGAGCCGCTGCGGCCCGCGCACATTAAGCCGCGACTGCTCGGCCATGGAGCACCACGCCGGGCCTGAACTTCGTCTGGACGCATCTGAACCGGGCCATTGGCGTGCACGGCAGGCCGATGATGATCGTGATCGGTCCTGGTCACGGCGGCCCGGCCGCGCTGGCGAACACCTGGCTGGAGGGCAGCTACAGCGAGAGCTACCCCAGCGTGCCGCGGGACGCGGCGGGCATGCGGCAGCTGTTCCGGCAGTTCTCCTTCCGCGGCGGCGTGCCGAGCCACGTGGCGCCGGAGACACCGGGCTCGATCCACGAGGGCGGCGAGCTGGGCTACTCGTTGTCGCACGCGCACGGCGCGGCGTTCGACAATCCCGAGCTCATCGTCGCGTGCGTGGTCGGCGACGGCGAGGCCGAGACGGGGCCGCTCGCGGCCAGCTGGCACTCGCACCGGTTCCTCAACTCGGTCACGACGGCGCGGTCCTGCCGATCCTGCACCTGAACGGCTACAGGATCGCCAACCCGGCAGTGCTGGCCCGGCTGCCCGATGACGAGCTGGGACGCCCTGCTGCGTGGCTACGGCTACGAGCCGGCGTACGTGACCGGCACGCACGACTTCGTTCCCCGTCAGGAAATGGCGACGACTCTCGACGCCGCGATCGCCCGGATCCGGCGCATCCAAGACCACGCCAGGAGCGGACAAGTCACGCCGCTGGAGGGCCTGGTGATGGCCACCAAGAGCGGCAGCGTCGATCCCGGCCTGATCACCTGGCTGATCACCTGGCTGCTGCAGCACGGCGGCCTCGGCGGGACCGAGGTGGCGGCCGGGCTCGAACAGTCCGCCGGTCTGGCCGGGCTGTCGGGGATACCGTCCGGCGACAAGCGCGCGGTGCTGCTGGCCGCGGACGCCGGTGATCAGCGGGCGCGGCTCGCGCTCGATGTCTATCTGCACCGGCTGCGGCGGGAGATCGCCGCCATGGCGGCGGCCATGAACGGCCTGGACGCACTGGTGTTTACCGGCGGCGTGGGCGAGCACGGCCCGCGGTCCCGCCGTCGAACCTCGCCGTCGGCTGCCGTTCCCTGGGGGCTGCGTCCGTGGCTGGCCGATGGGAGTGAGTTTGCTATGGCTGGGGCCATAGCAAACTC
>JBOHCP010000156.1:0-9254 GCA_050698875.1 Streptosporangiaceae bacterium
GCTGCGAGGTCGGTGAGCCCGTGCCCGCGCAGGCCCAGCAGCCGGCCGACTACCTGCTCGGCCGGCTGCGGGCTGCCCGGTGCCTGCAGGACCGTGACCGTGCCAGAGAACGCCAGCGCTCCGGCGTCGAGCCGGCCGCCGGCGGCGAGCAGCACGCTCGCGGTCGCCACCGCGGCCATGGCGAGCGCGAGGCCCGACATCGAGCCGCTGGCGTCCACCAGCAGGCAGACCGACCGGCGGTGCGCTCGCCACGTCCGGGTCACCAGGTCGTCGGCTGGGGGCGGCCAGCTGCCGGTCAGCCGGTCAAGGGTCGCGTCCAGGTCGAGGTCGCCGGTGCCGCGTGGCACCGACCGGATGCGGCGGGGTCCGCGCGTCGGCTGCCGGCCCGTGGCGCCGAGCTGGATGAACACCCGCGCGGCGAGGCTGCGCGCGAGCGCCCGCAGGGTTGCGTCGGTGGCCTGGCTGAGGTCGGCCAGCAGCGCCGCGGCGCCATCCGGGTCGGCGCCGAGCATCGCGCTGAGCGTCTCGGTGTCGAGCGAGCCGACTTCGGGTGATACGTCTGCGAACGCCGGGTGCCGGCTCGCCAGCTCGGCCCGGCTGAGCGTCCGGCGGGACGGCCCCGTGTGCCGGTCGCGGCGCAGGCTGGACCGCGACGGGCCCGGCCGGTGCAGGCCCGCGTCAGAAGGCGGGCCGCCGGCTTTTCCCTGGCCGTCCGCGTGGTTCGGCTCGGCGTCGGACTCGGGCGGCGCCGCCGCCCCGGCCGGCCACAGGTCGTCAAGCAGCTCGTCGAGCACCGACTCCGGGCTGCGGTCGCTGCCGTCGGCGATCCGGATCCGGCCCGACAGGGCCGCGTACGCGGCGTCCCGCACGGTGCCGCGAGACATGGACAGCTCGCCGCGCAGCCGGATCAGCCCGTGGATGAGCAGCACGAGGTCAATGGCGCCGCGCACCGACGCGCCCATCCGCACGTCCCGGTGCGACCGGGTGGCGCGGGCGAACGCCACGGCGAACGGCACGACGGGCCCGTCCCGCTCGGTGACGGCGTGGACGATCGCCCGCTCGGCGGTGGCGTCCTGATAGCCGAGCACGATCCGGCAGATCCGGTCGGCGATGGCCTGGCTGACCCGCGCGGTGCCGATGGCGTCGAATGGGTTCATGGCCGCGATCAGGCGGAACTCCGGATTCGCCCGCACCAGGCCGAGCCGCGGCACCGCGATCTCGCCCTCGGTCAGCACGGTGATGAGCACGTTGAGGGTCTCCTCGGGGACCCTGTTGAACTCCTCCAGGTACAGCAGCGCGCCGCTGCGCATCGCCTGCAGCAGTGGCCCGTCGGTGAAGCTGGACGGCAGATAGCCCTCGGTGAGCACCTGGGCCGGGTCGTACTGGCCGATCAGCCTGGCCGGGGTGAGCTCGGCGTTGCCCTCTACGAACACCACGGCCCGGCCGAGGTCCCGCGCGATGGACCGCAGCAGCGTGGACTTGCCGGTGCCTGGCGGTCCTTCCAGCACCACGTGCCTGGCAGCCTGCAGCGCGACGGTGAGGACCTCGCGTTCCCGGCGGAGGCCGATGACGGGCGTGCTGCCGCCCGTCAGCCTAGGCCTGCCCGCGGCCGACGACCCCCCGGTTTCAGGCGGTGTCATGCAGGATGACGCCCCTGATGTTCTTGCCGTCCAGCATGTCCTGATAGCCCTGGTTGATCTGGTCGAGGGTGTAGGTCTGCGTGATCAGCTCGTCCAGCTTGAGGTCCCCTGCCTGGTAAAGCTGCACCATCAGCGGGATGTCGTGGAACGGGTCACCCGAGCCGAACAGGCTGCCCTGGATCCGCTTCTCCATCAGCGTCAGCATCGAGCTGTTGATCTGGATGTTGTTCGACACCAGGTCGCCCAGGCCGGTGACGACCACGGTGCCGCCCTTGCGGATGGTGTTGAACGCGTCGGTCACCACCTCGGTCGTCACCACGCCGACGGTGACGATCGCCTTGTCGGCCATGACGCCGCGGGTGAGCTCGTTGATCAGCAGCGCCGCCTCGCCGGCGGTGGCCGCGCTGTGCGTGGCGCCGAGTTGCTCGGCGACTTCCCGCTTCAGCGCCACCGGGTCGACCGCGACGACGTTACGCGCGCCGGCCAGCGCCGCGCCCTGCACCGAGTTGATGCCGATGCCGCCGATGCCGTAGATGACGATCGTGTCGCCGGGCTCCACCTGAGCGGCGTGCACCGCCGAGCCCCACCCGGTCGGCACGCCGCAGCCGATGAGCGCGGCCTTCTCCAGCGGCACGTCGTTGTCCACTTTCACGCAGGAGAACTCCGACACGACCGCGCGCTGCGAGAACGTGCCGAGCATGCACATCCCGCCGACGTCCTCGCCGCTGGCGTCGTGGAACCGGAACGTGCCATCAAGCTGGCCGCCGTCCAGGATCGTGGCGCCGAGGTCGCACAGGTTCGACCGGCCAGTGGAGCACCACCGGCAGTGCCCGCACACCGGCAGGAAGGAGCAGATGATGTGGTCGCCCACCGACAGCCGGCTCACGCCCTCGCCCACGGCCTCCACGACGCCGGCGCCCTCGTGTCCGCCCACCATCGGATACCGCGGGATCAGGTCGCCGGTGCGGATGTGCTCGTCAGAGTGGCACAGGCCGGACGCGACGAAGCGGACCAGCACCTCGCCGTTCTTCGGCGGATCGAGCTCGAGCTCGGTGACTTCCCAGTCGTGCCCTACCCCGCGCATCACTGCTGCCCTGGTCTTCATCCGCTCTCCCGTGAGTTAGATTCCGGCCTTGTCGTAACCCTAAGGACCGCACGCCCCGCACCGCTAGAGCCAAGCGACCGCTTGGTAGGGGAACGGGGTCGCTAGCCCAGGCGGAAGACTCTCACGGCATTGCCGCCGAGGGCCAGCACCACGTCGTCCTGGCTGCACCCGGCCGCGAGCAGCACCTTCTCCAGCGCAGTGGCGTTACGCCGCACGCCGGGCACGCCCGGCCAGTCGGTGCCGAACACCATCTTGCGCGCCAGCCGGGCTAGCGACCTGCCGTAGTAGTCGGGCAGCCGGGCGGGCGGCAGCCCGGATACTTCGAGCCAGGTGCCCGGCCGCATGAGGGCGAGAAAGGCGGCCTGGTCATACCACCAGCCGCGCCCGCCGTGCGCGAGGATGACGGTCAGGTCCGGGAAGTCCCGGAAGACCGGGTCGAGCAGGGCAGGCTCGCCGTAGGAATTGACGGACCCGGCGAACGTCGACGTGCCGCAGTGCACGATCACGGGCAGGCCGCGTTCCTCGCAGAGCGCGTAAGCCGGGTAGAGCATTCGGTCCGCGGGCTCGAACCCGCCGTGCACCGGATGGATCTTGCACGCCACCGCGCCGAGGCCGACCTGGCGAGCCAGTTCGGCCCTGACCGGGTAGTGCAGGTGCGGGTTGATGTTGGCCACCGGGCGGAACCTGACCGGGTTCTGCGCGACGACGGGCAGCACGTCCTCGATCGGCTGGATGCCGGTCGACTTGGGGCTGTACTCGCTGAACAGCAGCACGTGGTCGGCACCCTCGGCGGCGAAATAGGCGTCAAGCTCGGCGGGCCGAGGCACCCCGTCTGGCCCGAACAGGTCCCCGAGGGGGACGTCGCCGCCGAACGCCCGGACCCAGTCGCGCCAGTCGGCCGACAGCGTCGGCAGCCGGGCGACGTGCACGTGCGCGTCCACGAGCACCCGTTCTGCCAGCATCAGGGCAGGCTACCCCCTGTTGCGGTAGGCCGTTAACAGGCCGCGTCTTGGTTGCGATCGGCGCTCGTGCTGCGCCGGATCGGGCAGCCGATCCGGCCGCAGGCCGAAGAACATGCCGAACATGACGCCGAGATCCAGGATCGCGATCAGGCCGCCGATGTAGGGACCAGGGCCGCCGAGCCAGGCCAGGTAGCCGCAGAACGCGAGCACGATGACCAGGGCCCCGAGTGCCCTCGGCCGGCCCGACTGGGCGAGCCGCTCGGGCACCTCGTAGGGCGCGCGGTCGACGTAGTTCGCGGTCGCCGCATTGTCCTTGGCGATCTTCAGCCAGAGGTCATACAGCTCGGGCGCCTGCTCGCGCAGCGCGATCGCCTGGGAGACCGACGGGATGTCCGGCTGCTGGCCGCGGACATCAGGCACCTTGTCGCCGATCCGGTCGGCCACCGCGTCGGCGATTTGCTGGGGGTCTGCCTGCTCAGGCTGGCTCGGGGTTGTCATCGGGGTAACGTCTCACCGCTCTCGTCACGCGCCGGGTCGGCCGCTTGCGGCCGGGCGGACATGATCGTGGCCATCGCCGCCCCGAACGGGTCATCCTCGGGCGGCGAACCGGGCGGCAGAACTGGCCGCATGCGCTGGTAGACGGTCATGCCGGTGAGGTCGAAAAGGGCCGTGATCCCCATGGCGGCGGAGAGAACCCGGCGAGCTGACCTGTCCGTCGGCATGTAACGTTTTGTGCCCGCTCGGCTACTCACCCAAACGAGTGACCCACCTATTCACGGCAATTGCCGCTAACAACTCCAGACCGGGCAGGCAGCGGGAAACGAGATCGCCTGGCTCCGGCGGTGGCCCTAGACTTGCGGTCCACCGCCGCTATCCGGCCGGTGTGATCTCCGGACGACGAAGAGGCCATAGATCCATGCGCTGGTCGCAGCTGCACATTCCCACCCTGCGCGACGACCCGGCGGACGCCGACGCGGCGAGCCACCGGCTGCTGCTGCGGGCCGGGTTCATCCGCCAGCTGATGGCGGGTCACTACTCGATGCTGCCGCTCGGCATGCGGGTGCGCGCGAAGATCATCGACGTCATCCGCGAGGAGATGAACGCGATCGGCGCGCAGGAGTTCCTGCTGCCGTGCATGCACCCGGCCGAGATCTGGGCGCGGAGCGGGCGGCTGGGAGCGGTCGACGTCATGTTCCGGCTGAAGGACCGCAAGGGCGCGGACCTGGTGCTCGGCTTCACGCACGAAGAGATTTTCACCACGGTGGCAGCTGAGCTTGCGTCCTACCGCGAGCTGCCGCAGTTCTGGTACCAGTTCCAGACCAAGTTCCGGGACGAGGCCCGGCCGAAGAGCGGGCTGCTGCGCGTGCGCGAGTTCACCATGAAGGACTCCTACAGCTTCGACCTGGACGAGGCCGGGCTGGACAAGTCGTTCGACGCGCACCGCGGCGCCTACGAGCGGATCTTCGCCCGGCTCGGCATCCCTGCCATCGCGGCCGAGGCATCCAACGGGACCATGGGCGGCTCGGACTCGCTGGAGTTCGTGTGCCCGTCGCAGGCCGGCGAGGACCTCGTCGCGACGTGCCCGAACTGCGACTACGCCGCCAACCTGGAGCGGGCGACCGCGGAGCTGGCGCCGGCCGAGGACCAGCCCGGTCCGGCCGCGCCGGCTCGGCTTGACACGCCCGGCGTGCGCACCATCGAGGATCTGGCTACCGGCTACGGCCTCGCGGCAGACGGCCAGATCAAGACTCTCGTGCACGTCATGAACGGCCGGCTGACGCTCGTGCTGCTGCGCGGTGACCACCAGCTGCAGGATCAGAAACTGATCGACGCCACCGGCGTGACCGACATCCGGCCGGCCCACCCGGACGAGATCAGGGCCGCCCTTGGCGCGCTGCCCGGCAGCCTCGGCGCCGTGGGAGTCACCGACCTGCCGGTCATCGCGGATTTCGCGCTGCGCGGTCGGCGGGACATGGCCACCGGCGCGAACACCGACGACGTCCACCTCACCGGCGTCGACGTCGACCGCGACATCCAGGTCGGCACGTGGGCGGACCTGCGCGAGGTGACAGCCGGCGAGCCGTGCCCGCGCTGCGGCGCGCCGCTGCAGCTCATCCGGGCCATCGAGGTCGGTCACATCTTCAAGCTCGGCCGCAAGTTCACCACGGCCCTCGGCGTCACCGTGCTAGGCCCGGACGGGTCGGCCATAGTCCCGATCATGGGCAGCTACGGCATCGGCGTGGAGCGGGCCATGGCGGTGATCGCGGAGGTGCACCACGACGACGCTGGCCTGGTCTGGCCGGTCCAGGTGGCGCCCGCCACGGTGACCGTGATCACGCTGTCGGCCAAGGACCACGCTGTCGTCACCACCTCGGAGTCGATCTACGCCGAGTTCCGTTACGCGGGCGTTGACGTGCTGATCGATGACCGGGACGAGCGGCCCGGCGTAAAGTTCAAGGACGCCGAGCTGACGGGGATCCCGGTCCGGGTCAGCGTCGGCAGCCGTGACCTCGCGGACGGTGTGGTCGAGGTGGTCAGCCGGGCCAGCCGGCACAAGGAGCGCGTGCCGGTGGACCAGGTGGTCAAGCACGTGCAGAACCTGCTCGCGACACCAGGCCGCTAGCAGGCCGCCAGGTCCGCAGGGCTATGCGGCGCCCGCAACCAGCCGCATGCCCGCCGGCCCGTGGTAGACCTCGGCACGGCGGAACATCGGATCGGCAGCATCGACGACGCGCTCGCGCTGGCTCGCCAGCTCGGCCCAGCCGGCCCGTCCCCCGGCTGGGCTCTGCGAGCTAAATTCCGGTTCGCCCGGCTGGACGACTCGCTCATTGTGGCTTGACAGCTCCGCCCACCTGTCAGCACCGCTCGGCATCGATCCTCCCGTAGGCTCGAGCCCGGCGATCGCCCCTGCGCACCGCCCGACCCTTCATCTCTAAGACACGCTTCAAGGGCTCTATGGTTAGCTGCGAGGCGGTTACAACTGCATAACTTCCGCGACGCGGCGCTAGATCCTGGTCCACGCCTCGGTGAGCACGTCCCGGAGGATCTGTTCCATCTCGTCGAAGTGCTCCTGCGTGCAGATCAGCGGCGGGGACAGCTGGATGACCGGATCGCCGCGGTCGTCTGCCCGGCAGACGAGGCCGGCGTCGAACAGCGCGTGGGACAGGAAGCCGCGCAGCAGCCGCTCGGACTCATCGTCATCGAAGGTCTGCCTGGCGGCCTTGTCCTTGACCAGTTCGATGCCGTAGAAGTAGCCGTCGCCGCGGACGTCGCCGACAATCGGCAGGTCGTACAGCTGCTCCAGGGTCGACCGGAACGCGGCCTCGTGCGAGCGGACGTTCCCGAGCAGGTCCTCCTTCTCGAATACGTCCAGGTTCGCCATCGCCACCGCGCAGGACACCGGATGACCGGCGAACGTTACGCCGTGCAGGAACGTCGTCTGGCCGCTGCTGAACGGCTCCATCAGCCGGTCGGCGACCAGCATGCCGCCGAGCGGGGCATATCCCGAGGTGACGCCCTTGGCGAAGGTGATGATGTCGGGCTGGTAGCCGTAGCGCTCCGAGCCGAAGTAGTACCCGAGCCTGCCGAACGCGCAGATGACCTCGTCGGACACCAGCAGCACGCCGTAGCGGTCACAGATCTCGCGAACGCGGGCGAAGTAACCGGGCGGGGGCGGGAAGCAACCCCCGGAGTTCTGGCACGGCTCGAGAAAGACGGCGGCGACGGACTCCGGGCCCTCGCGCAGCATCGCGCGCTCGATCTCATCGGCCGCCCAGACGCCGAACGCGGTGATGTCGTTCGCCACGAAATCCGGTGCCCGGTAGAAGTTGGTGTTCGGCACGCGCACGCCGCCGGGGGGCAGCGGCTCGAAAGGCTCCTTGATGCCGGGCAGGCCGGTGATGGCCAGCGCGCCCATCGACGTGCCGTGATAGGCGATCGACCGGCTCAGCACCTTGTACCTGCCGGGCTCGCCGATGGTCTTGAAGTACTGCTTGGCCAGCTTCCACGCCGACTCCACCGCCTCGGAGCCGCTGCTGGTGAAGAAGACCCGGTTGAGGTCGCCGGGAGCCAGCGCGGCCAGCCGGCCGGCGAGCGCGATCGCCTGCGGGTGCGCATACGACCAGAGCGGGAAGTAGGCGAGCTCGCTCGCCTGCCGCGCGCCGGCCTCGGCCACCTCGGTCCGGCCGTGGCCGATCTGGCTAACGAACAGGCCAGCCAGCCCGTCCAGGTAGCGCTTGCCACGCTGGTCGTAGACGTACGCGCCCTCGCCCCTGACGATGACGGGGACGTCGGCGTCGGCGTAGGACGACATCCTCGTGAAGTGCAGCCACAGGTGGCGCTTCGCCTTCTCCTGCAGGGCTGCGATCTCGTCTGGTCCGTAAGGCGTGCTCATCTGGTCCCCCAGCTGTAGGTCTGCTTGCACAATTTCAGGTACACGAAGGTCTCCGTCGCCGTCACGCTCGGGATCGATCGCACCCGGCCGAGGATCTCCAGCAGCTGTTCGTCGTTCTCGCAGACCACCTCGACGAGCAGGTCGAAGGACCCCGCGGTGATGACGACGTAGTCGATTTCCTCCATACCCGCAAGGTCCTCGGCAACCCGCTCCAGGTCGCCACCGCAGCGGATGCCGACCATGGTCTGGCGCAAGAACCCCAGCGTCAGCGGGTCGGTCACGGCGACAATCTGCATGGCGCCGACCTCGACGAGGCGCTGCACCCGCTGCCGGACCGCTGCCTCCGACAGGCCTACCGCCTTCCCGATGGCGGCGTAGGAGCGGCGGCCATCCTGCTGGAGCTGCTCGATGATCTGCTTGGAGAGCTCGTCGAGCACGACCCGCATCTCGGTGTCCCGGCGTGCCCGGTCGCGGCTGTGGCCGGCCGGGACCAGCGGCACCGCTGGCGTGTGGGCCATGCCTCGGCCTCCTGTTCTCGCTGCCCATGCTGCCACGCAGATCCGTCATGTCAACTGATTTAGTTGGCAAATACGTCGAATCTTGCGGATTCCCTCGTATCGTAGCGGTCGATCTTTCAAGGTCGTAGCCGGGTCGGCCGGGCCCGCGGGTTTGCGCCGCGCGCCGCGTATTCCCGCCAGCCGGAGGAGTGACAAGGGTCACATCCGCGGCCGGCCGGATGGGTCCGGGCGGCGCGGGAGGTTGTACCTCCCGTAGCGGTTCGAGCCTCGCGCTCGTCACCTGTCCACGACCATGCCCCGCGCGGCATGGCAGCGCGACGCCACGTCCAACACTGCTAGTCGCGCACGCCGCGAAGCGCTGAGGGCGGGCGAATGGAGAGCAACGCTTCCCATGAAACTCACCCCCATCGCAGCAGCAGCCCTCATCGCGTCCACCCTCGCGGGTACCGCCGTCACCATCATGCCGTTCGTCAACGGCGGGCCGGCCGCGACGCTGACCGCGCACGCCACGGCACGGCCTGCGGTGCACGCCGTCAGCCACCTGCGGCCTCCGGCTCACCACGGCGCGCGGCGCGCCACCGCCACGGCCGCGGCCAAGCCGGCCGCGAGCACGACACAGCCCGCGAGGCAGCCGCC
>JBOHCP010000157.1:0-9241 GCA_050698875.1 Streptosporangiaceae bacterium
CCGCTCGTGCTCCTGATCGCCGGCCTCGACTCCACGAAGGAAGAGTTCTTCGCGGTGGAGAACATCTTCCTGGCTCGCGGAATGGCAACCTTCTCGCTGGACGGCCCTGGCCAGGGCGAGACCGGCTACGCGCTCACGATCCGCCCCGACTTCGAGGCACCAGTAGCCGCGGCGCTCGAGGTGCTCGGCACCCGCGACGACCTCGATCCGAAACGTGTCGGCATGCTCGGAGTGAGCCTCGGCGGGTACTACGCCGCCAGGGCGGCGGCCTTCGAGCCGCGCATCAAGGCCGTCGTGATCTCCGGCGGCCCCTACGACTACGGCGCGCTGATCCGTGACCGGGCGCCGCACAGCTTCGCGACGTTCGCCCGGGGTAGCGGGACGACCACCAGAGAGGAGACGTGCCAGTTCGCCGCCCGCCTCACCCTGGAGGGGGTGCTCGGGCAACTGACCCAGCCCATGATCGTGGTGTTTGGGAAGCGCGACCGGCTCGTCCCGTGGCAGCACGCCGCCCGGGTGGCAGCCGAGGCGCCGCAAGCGGACCTGTGGCTGTTCGAGGAAGGGAACCACGTCTGCATGAACCTCACCTACCGGTGGCGGCCGCAGGCAGCGGACTGGCTGGCCGAGCGGCTAGGTGAGAGCTCCTAGCGGGCCGCGCGCAAGCGGCGCGGCCGGCCCGCGATGACGAGTTCCGCGGAAGGCGCACGGGCGCAGAGCGCGGCTGCGCGCGAGAAGTTGCTTCGTCATCCGCGTGACCGCCGGGCGCTGACCGTGATGAGCGTCGCGCACGGCATCCAGCATTTCTACGTCGGCGGTCTGGCGCTCAGCTACCCATTCGTGATCGTGCAGTTCCATGTGTCCTACGCGGTGCTTGGCGTCGTGCTCACGATCGCCGGCCTGCTCGGCGGCCTGCTGCAGGGCACAGCCGGCCTGCTGCGACGGATGAGCGCCCGGGCCATCGTGACGGCGCAAGACGCCGGCCTGGCCGTCGCGAGCCTGCTGGGTGCGTTCGCACCCGGCTTTGGCCTCTTCGCGGCGGCGCGGGTGCTGGGCGCGGCGGTGAGCTGGCCTCAGCATCCGGTCGGCTCGGCCTACCTTTCTGACCGGTTCCCGCACCGCCGCGCGACGGTGCTGAGCTGGCACACCGCGGGCGGCAGCATCGGCACCGTGATTGCGCCGCTGGTGCTGTCAGCCGTGATCGCGACGGCCGGCTGGCGCTCCGGCCTAGTCGTTCTCGGCGCCGCGCTGCTGGCCGGCGGGATCATCGTAAGGGCGGCATTGCCGATGGAACAGCGGGCCGCGGCCCCCGCTGCGGACCCCGCGGCTGTCCCGGCACCGCCCGCTACGCCGCTACGTCAGGTCCTGCTCCGCAGGCGGGTGGTAGCCCTGCTGATCGCCTCCACCGTCGCGGCAGGCGGCCGCGGGCTCGGGGTGCTGACGACCTACGTTCCGGCCTACCTGCGCAGCGGCTTGCACCTGCCGACGCTGACGGTCGGAGCCCTGTTCACTGCGGTGGTGGCGGCGAGCGTGGCGGGGCCAGTGATCGGCGGCACGCTGGCGGACAAGTTCGGCCGGGTGCGGACCCTGGTCATCACGTATCTCGGCGGCGCCGCCGCCCTGGTGGCGTTCGGCTACGCGGGCAGCAACGTCGCCATGCTGGCAGTGCTCGGGGTCTGCGTCGGCGTCCTCGCGTATACCGAGTCGCCACTGCTGCAGGCTGTGTTCTCCGACCTCACAGGGAACGGCAGCGCAAGGTCGGCGTTCGGGGCGTTCTTCGCCGTCTCGTTCGGCATCGGCTCGGTGTGGACCGCGGTGATCGGCTGGATCGTCACTACCGCGGGGTTCCCGGTCGCCTTCGCCGTGATGGCTGGCTCGTTCGTCGCCGCCGCGGCCATCGTGCTGGCCTTCGTGCGGGAGTAAGTGCCCGATACTGACCCGGCACGCGTGCGGCCGCAGGCCGGCGCAGCGAACGGCCCTGGCGAGGCATGCGGGTCAGTGCGTCACCGGTTCACCAGGCTCATGTCCGCGTACCGGTCGCCGGCCGCCGCGCCCGGCGGGAACGCCGCCCCGGTGCTCGCCAGCTCCGCTGGTGTGAACTCCAGGGATGCGGAGGCAATGTTCTGCTCCAGATGCTCGATGCTGGCCGTACCGGGGATGGGAACGACGTCGTTTCCCTGCGCCAGAAGCCAGGCCAGCGCGAGCTGGGCCGGGGTAACGCCGCGGGCCTCGGCGATGGCCAGCAGCCGCGCTGCGACAGCGGCGTTGGACCGGAGATTGTCGCCCTGGAACCGGGGATGGTGCCGCCGGACGTCGCCGGCCACCAGCTGCTCGGGGTCGCTGAAGCGGCCGGCCAGGAAGCCGCGACCGACGGGGGCGTAGGCCACGAACCCGATACCGAGCTCGCGGACCACGGACAGAATCTCAGCCTCCGGATCCCGGCACCACAGGCTGTACTCGGTCTGCAGCGCGGTGATGGGATGCACGGCGTGCGCCCGCCTGATCGTGTCCGGGGCAGCCTCCGACAGTGCCAGGTGACCGACCTTGCCGGCCGCGACCAGCTCAGCCATCGCGCCGATCGTTTCCTCGATCGGTACCCGCGGATCGACCCGGTGCAGGTAGTACACGTCGATGTAGTCGGTGCCGAGTCGCCGCAGCGAGGCGTCACACGCCTGCGGAACGTACGCCGGATCACCGTTGACGCGCAGGAATGCCCCGTCAGGCTTGCGGACGTTGCCGAATTTGGTCGCGAGCACTACCCGGTCGCGGCGGCCGGCGAGCGCCTGTCCCAGCAGTTCCTCGTTGGTGAACGGGCCGTAGGCGTCGGACGTGTCCAGGAACGTGCAGCCAAGCTCCAGCGCTCGGTCCAGCAGCCGCAGCGAGCCGCGCTGCGCCGGGGTTCCGTACATGCCACTGAGCGCCATGCAGCCGAGTCCGATGCCCGAGACCCGCAGCCGTGCGGCGCCGAGGTAACGGGGCTGAAGTACGCCGCCAAGCCCGGTCATGAGGCTGCCGGGCGGGTGGCCTGGGCCAGGACTGCGGTCACGGTTCCTCCAGAGCCGACACGGACTCGCTGCAATCGTTTGTCGCCATCGTAGCAGCGGCGCGTCGCCTGGGGGCGAGCGTGCGGGTGGCAGCCGCGGTGCACCGCAGGCGCCCGCTCCTCGGGCACGCCCGCACCGCGCCACCGCCAGCCGGGGCGCGCATCCGGCTCACTCTCGGGTGATCGTCGGTCAGCGGGCGCGGCCGCGACCGGTTAAGCTGACGGGCAGGTGAGCCGGGAAGCCTGGTCGGCGCGCTCCACCATGCCGACCGAAAGGCCCGCTATGCCCGTTCTAGCGTCGCTTCTCCTGTGCTTGCGGTAGTCGTTTTCGCTGCTGGCATAGTTCTCAGCCTTGCGGCGAGCCAGCGGCTGGTGTCCAGGCTGGAGCGGATCGGCGCGTGGCTCGGCCTGTCCGAGGCGCTGCTTGGCATGGTGGCCGCGCTGGCCGCCGACGCGCCCGAGATCTCGGCGGCGGTCAGCGCGGTCGCCGGACACCACCAGCGCGTCGGCGCGGGCGTGGTGCTCGGCTCGAACGTTTTCAACCTGGCCGCCTTGCTCGGCCTCGGCGCCGTGGTCGCCGGGGGGATCCGGCTGCACCGCCGGGTCGTCCTGCTCGGCGGGACGGTCGCGGTCTGGGTTGCGGGGGTGTCCGTGGCTGTCGTGACCGGCCTGCTGCCAGTGACGGCCGGCCTCGCGCTGGCGGTCGCCGTGCTGGCGCTGTACCTGGTCCTGCTCGGCACCGAGGGCCGCGGCATCGCAGCCCGGGCGATGGACGCCGCGGGCCTGGCGTGGCGCTGGCAGGGGTGGCTGCGGTCGGCGGTGACCGAGGAGGAGATCGAGCTCGATGACGCCATCCGGCCGAGCCCCGGACGGTGGCCGGACGTGGCGGCCGCAGGTGCCGCGCTGGTCGTCGTCGTCGCGGCCAGCGTCGGGATGGAGCGCGCCGCCGTCAGCCTCGGCGACCGGTACGGCGTGCCGGAGATCGTCGTCGGCGGGCTCGTGCTGGCCGCAGTGACGAGCATGCCGAACGCTGTCGCAGCCGTGTACCTGGCTGCTCGCGGGCGCGGTCACGCCACCCTCAGCACCGCGCTCAACAGCAACACCATCAACGTGGTCGTCGGCCTGCTGATCCCCGGCGCCGTGCTCGGCCTTGGTCGGCCGACTGGGCAGGCCCAGCTGGCCGCCGCCTGGTACGCGGGCCTCACCCTGGCGATACTCGTGCTTGCCTGGCGGCACGCCGGCCTGAGCCGCGGTCCCGCCGCCGTCGTCATCGCCGCCTACGCCGCGTTCTGCGGGTCGCTGCTCGCGAGCGCCTACGCGGTGGCCGCGACCGTTCTCGTCCCGGTCCTCGGCACGCTGGCAGCAGTCGCGCTGGTCGCCGGGTTCCGCCGCGCCCGCGAGCGTGGCCGGGGTATAGATGAGCACATGACGACGACTATTCCAGCGAACTTCCGCGACCTGCTCAGCGCCGAGTGCGCCACCCTCGCCACCATCGGCCCGGACGGCCGCCCGCAGCTCACCGAGGTGTGGTTCGTCGAGGACGGCGACAGCGTGGCCCTATCGCTGAACGCCTCCCGGCAGAAGACCAAGAACCTGCTGAGCCGACCGCAGTGCACACTGTTCATCCTCGATCCCGCCGGACCGTACCGCTACCTCGAGGTCCGCGGTGACGCCGAGATCAGCCCCGACGACGACTACGAGTTCGCCGCCAAGGTCGGCGCGAAGTACAAGGCCGACCTGCGGGTGATGGACCAGCCCGGCCAGCACCGGGTCGTCGTCCGCATCAAGCCAGTCCGCGTCAACGCGGTGAACATGCGCGGCTGACGACGTGCCCGCTACCGAAGGCAGTCCGCACCCGGCGCCACCGGCTGTGCCCGCGTTCGGTGCGGATGGCGCGCCCGGCCCGGCCGGCGACGGCGCGCCGGGCGCGGGGCAGCCACCAGGCCGGTGGCTGCTGCTGGTGTACCACGTGCCGTCCGAGCCCAGCCGGCTCCGTGCTGCGGTCTGGCGGCGGCTCAAGAGCCTGGGCGCGATCTACCTGCAGGCGTCGGCGGCCGCGCTGCCTGCGAGCACCCAGGCCGAGCGGGCCCTGCGCAAGCTGCGCAGCGAGATCGCGGACATGTCCGGCACCGCCGTGCTGCTGTCCTGCGATGTGCTGGCGGGCCAGGCCGATATCGAGGCCCAGTTCCAGACGGCTCGCAACGACGAGTACGAGGAGATCGTCGACAAGTGCGCCGACTTCATCGCCGACATCGACAAGGAGTACGCCGACAGGCACTTCAGCTATGCGGAGCTGGAGGAGAACGAGGTCGACCTCGTCAAGCTGCGGACCTGGCTAGCCCGGGTCCGCGAGCGCGACACCTTCGGCGCAGCGGCACTTCAGCAGGCGCTCAGTTGCCTGACGGAGTGTGAGGAGAAGCTGGAGGCCTACGCTGCCCGCGTCTACGCAGAGGAAGGGGAAAGCCGCTAAGCACAGCCGGGCCGCTGACCGCCCTGGCGAGGCTGACCGGCAGCAACACGATCAGCAGCAGCGGGAGCAGCCACCAGGCCGTGACGCCAGCGGCGTGCAGGCCCCACGTGCCCAGCAGGCCGACCACCACGCCGGCCGCCACTACCCAATCGTCGCCGATGACGAAGTCGTACCAGAACGCGCCGAACGCCCGCAGACGTGCGGCCAGTCCGCGGCTCGGAGTTCCCGTCTCGCTCATCGCATCCCCTGCGCGGCCAGATTCGCGCTGGCTCCGCCTGCGCTGGCCCCGGTCCCGCCAGCCGAGCGGCGCAGCAGCCAGGTCAGGCCAAGCGCCAGCAGCGCGACCGCCGGGATGATCACCAGCAGCGCGGCATCCGTCCCCGGCCAGGACGCGCCCGCGCCCTCGCCGCCCCAGAACACCCCGAAGCTGGTCAGCATGATCCCGACGGCGAACTTCATCGTGTTCTCCGGTACCCGGGCCAGCGGCGCGCGGACCAGGAATCCGGCGCCGGCGACCAGCACCGTGGCGCACCCGGCCGCGATCGACGCCAGGCCGACGTTCTTGGCGTTGGCCCCGAACGTCAGCACGATGAACACGACCTCCAGGCCTTCCAGCAGCACGCCCTTGAACGCGAGCGTGAACCCGTACCAGTCGGGCGCGAGCAGGCACCGCCGCGCGTTCTGGTTCCGGGCCTCGGCCAGGTGCTCCGCGTACAGCTTGCCTTCATCGTGCAGCGCCTTGTGGCCGCTCGCACGCAGCACCGCCTTGCGCACCCACTGCAGGCCGAACACCAGCAGCAGCGCCCCGACGACGACCCGCAGGGCGGTGAGCGGAATCACGGTCACCGCCGGCCCGAGAACCGCGACGACCACGGCGAGCACAGCCAGCGCGCCAAGAGTCCCGGTCCCGGCCGATCGCCAGTCCCGCGCGGTGCCCGCTGCCAGCACGATGGTGGTCGCCTCTACTGCCTCCACCGCGCACGCCAGGAACACCGCGATAAACAACGCGCTGGCACTCGCACTCACCGCGTCCTCCGTCTTCTGATCATCCAGCGACCCGCCCTGCTTACTCTGCCATCCGCTAGCTGGGATGTCTAACGAGCGTCACTCTATAGATGTCACGACGGTTCTAGCCAATTCTTGACAACTGGTTCGCTTACTCGACACCTTACCGGGTGCTCCTCGTCGCCAAGTACCTCCAGGAGCAACCAGAAGGTGACGCTGGTCGTCTACTCAGCCCAGGGCTACGACCACGCCATGACCGCCGCGTTCAGAAGGGCAACGGGGATGCCGGTCAAGCTCGACGACAACTCCACTGGCCCGCTGCTGACCGAGATCGAGACCTCCAAGAACAATCCCAACTGGGGACTGCTCTGGGTTGACGGCAGGACCGCCTTCGCCGGCCTTGACACCCAGGGTTTGCTGCTCAAGGGCTTTGAGCCGAAGGTCACCTTTGACAGCCGGCACCAAGTCGCTGCGGGCTGACAAGAGCTACCCGCCGACCGGCGTCACACTGATGGCCGCGTGGCCGCGGCGCTGGCCCGTTACCAGCGGGCCAGGGCGGAGCTGGAGGAGCAGGCGAACGCGGGGGCCTCGTTCACGAAAAGACCAAGGTGCCGAGCCCGCTGAGCACCCGGCAGGAGTTGCTGTCGGCGCAGCGGAAGAACGCCGTCGGCATGAACGACCCGTCGCAGTCCGGCCCGACGTTCCCGTTCATCGCCGGAATGATGAACTACCTCGGCGTCAGCCAGAGCCAGCAGTACTACTCCAAGCTGAGGGCCAACATCCACCCGACGGACGGCCCGACCGTGCAGGCCCTGACCAGCGGCCAGATCAAGCTCGCTATGGTGCAGAGCTCGGCGGGCATCGGCGCGCTACTCGGTGCCAAGAACCTGGCGCTGAAGTACCTCGACCAGTCACGCTGCTACCGAGCGCGACCGGCATCGACACGAAGGCGTCGCCAGCCGTGCAGGCCAAGGCCGAGAGGTTCATCGACTTCGTGCTCTCGCCGGCCGGCCAGCGGGTTGTGCAGTCCGGCGACCCACCGGCGACTCGCTCTACTACCCGGTCATCCAGGTCGATGGTGTCGCCGACCACGTTGGCCAGCAGCTTCGGCGAAGCGGTCCCCGCGCCGGCGTTGTTGCCGTCGGTGATCGAGCCGGCGTCGGTGGCCAGGCTGATGTCCGCGCACGCAGCGGCGAATGAGCAGGTGCTGACCAGTCCGACGTGCAGGTCACCAGCCGTCTGGGTGACCCGGATGACGCCGGGAGCCACCGCATTCGGCACACCGAACGCGGCGGCAGCGGTGTGGTTCGAGTCGGTGGTGTCGGCAAGGTTGTAGTAGGACGAGTCGACCTCGAGGAAGTTGCTGTCGGCACCGATTGCGCCGGTCAGCGCGACCAGGTTGATCGTGGTACCGATGACTTCAGGGGTCGGCGACGACTGCGGGTGACCAGGGTACGGCGGGATTCCCGAGCCGACCTGGGCGTCGACGATCGAGTGCGGTGCCATCAGCGCGACCGTGTCGTAGAACGACTTGATCTCGCCGACCCGCAGGTCGCCGGGATTCGCGGTGGCGCCGCTGCAGGTCTGGCCGCTCTCGGCCCAGGTGACGGACCCGTTGGTGTGCGTGTTGACGTTTGCCGGTCTGCTCGATGTCGGTGGTGCCCGCGACGTTGATGCGCTCGTTCGCCGGATAGGCAGTTTGTGCGTCGGTCAGCCCGGCGCCCGCGGTGTCGACGGTGCGCGCGGCATCCGCGGCGTCGACGGTGATCGAGCCGCCTGCCGCCGCGCCGCCCGCGTCGAGCAGGCTGAAATCGTAGGTGCTGGCGATGTACTGCGCTGTACCTGCGAACGCGCCCTGCTCCAGGGCCTGCGGGCTCGTGGCGTCCGGGTGGTAGAAGACGAGGTACGGCGGCGGGCTGCTCGGTCCGCTCGTCGACTGAACGTCGATGCCGGCGCCGGCGCCCGTGCCGGTCTCGTACACGGTCGTCTGCAGCCGCAGGAGGATGCTGTCACCTGCGGTCAGATCGCCGATCGGCAGCGCGTGGGGCGTCGTCGGCGGCGAGGAGTCCCGCACCAGGCCGAGCAGATCCAGGTACATGCTGCCGCCGGCCGTCGCGGTGATCTGCTGCGGGTGGTCCAGCCAGTTGATCAGGTCGAGGTTCAGCTGCGACTGCGCTGCGCCGATGTCGGTGCCCGCGGTCAGCGCAAGGACGTTGGTCTGGATCAGGTCGTAGTGCGGGCAGGCATTCGTGGTGCCTGCGGCGTTGGCGTTCTGGGCACAGGTGGCACTGGTGTCGTACGAGCTGGCGACCCCGAGGTCGCCGGAGGAACTGATCGGACCGTAGACGTTAGTGACGTCGGTTTCGCCGATCGGGTTCGTGACCGTGCCGTTGATCAGCAGGATCGGTCCATTGCCCGGATCGCACGTGACGTTGCAGTAGTCGTTGGTAATGGCCACCAGGCTGGGCGAGACGACCTGGTCGATCTTGAATGTCAGCGTGACGGAACCGCCCGGCGCATTCAGGGTGACCAGCGGGTTGCCCTTGGTGTTGATCACGTGGATGTTGTCGATCACCAGCTCGCGGTCCGAGTGGTTGATGATTGGGCCGCCCCACGCTTTCCGGACAGCTGAATTGGTGTTATCTCATGCTGCGAACTGCAGGTTCAGGTACTCGTCGTGGACTTCCTGCGGAGTCCGGTAGCCGAGTGCTGAATGGAGACGCTTC